>CAYVZR010000032.1:0-12658 GCA_964456195.1 uncultured Candidatus Izemoplasmatales bacterium
ACCAGTGACCCCTTGCTTGTAAGGCAAGTGCTCTCCCAACTGAGCTAATCCTCCATTTATTAAAACATTTACTTTTCAAAGATTTGAAACAAAATATGGTGGAGCCTAGCGGGATCGAACCGCTGACCTCCTGCGTGCAAGGCAGGCGCTCTCCCAGCTGAGCTAAGGCCCCATATATTTTTGGTGGGCCTGAATGGAGTTGAACCATCGACCTCACGCTTATCAGGCGTGCGCTCTAACCAACTGAGCTACAGGCCCCCCACCAAAAAGACATAAGTGCGTAGATTATTCTACTATTTCTTGTTACCAATGTCAACACATTTAATCGTTTTTCTGCAATTTTCCATATTATAAAAAATGGCTGGGCTAGATAGAGTCGAACTATCGATCCCGGAGTCAAAGTCCGGTGCCTTAACCACTTGGCCATAGCCCAATAATGGTGGAGGGGGACGGATTCGAACCGCCGAACCCTAAGGAACAGAGTTACAGTCTGTCGCGTTTAGCCTCTTCGCTACCCCTCCCAAACTCGCAAATATCATTTTATACTAATTGAGTAGATAAATCAAGTTATTTTTTCTCTGGATATTTTATAGAATTCTTTACAAGTTTCTCTCTAATAATTTCTTCTATATCAAAGCCTTGATCATATGCAAAAGCGATTGAGTAAATTAATACATCTGCTATCTCTTCTTTTACGTTTTGAATATCTGCAAATTCTTCTCCCCATTGGTAATTTTCCAGTAATTCTGCAGCTTCAATAATAATTGATTTGGCTAGGCTATCAGGTTTGTCACTATTATCCCAACCTCTTTTATTTCTAAAATCGATTATTTCATCTATAATTGTTTTCATACTCTCACCCCGTATAATTTATTGTATCATAAATATCAGTTGTTATTATATTTATTATCTTCAAATGTGAAGGTCTTGTGAAAAATTAGGATTTATATATCTTAATATGATATATTATATTTAAAGAGGTGGTATTATGTCATACACGATTTTAATTATAGAGGATGAACTAAGTCTTCAAAATATAGTCGCAGCTTATTTTAGAAAAAGCAATTTCAAGGTTTTGACTGCGAATGATGGATTAGAAGGTTTAGAGAAATTTCGTTTAAACGAAATTGATATAGTTTGCTGCGATGTTATGATGCCTAATATTAACGGTTGGGATGTCGTAAGAAGTATCAGACAAACCAGCAATATACCAATAATAATGATGACAGCCTTAGATAGTGAGAGGGATCAATTAAAAGGATTTGATTTAGAGGTAGATGATTATGTGACCAAGCCTTTTTCTCCTTCAGTCTTAGTAGCTAAAACTAACTCAGTATTAAAAAGATATCATTCTACAAAATCTTTAAACAAAACTAATTTAATGATTATAGGAGACTTAAATATAAATATCGATTCAAGAGTTGTTAAAATAAATGATGAAGTAATTCATCTTTCTAAAACAGAATTTGATTTGCTTATATATATAATAAAGAATAAAGGCATTGTTTTAGACAGAGTAACGATATTGGATGAAGTATGGGGAATGGATGTCTATGTTGAAGAAAGAGTCGTGGACACTAATATAAAGGTATTAAGAAAGAAACTAGGAGACTCAGGTAAATATATCCAGACAGTATTTGGAATAGGATATAAGTTTGATGAAGAAAATTAATATTAAGAATAGCTATATAAAGAAATTATTCTTTAGTCTTATACTCATTTACCTCTCTGTGTTTATTCTTTTATTCGCTTTTCAAGGACTCATCTTTAGAAACTTCTACACTCAAAGAACAATAAATAATACAAAAGAAGAAATATCTATTCTATTTGATACTATAAACAGTTCGAACCTACTTGAAGAAGTTGGAGATTTCTCACAAGAAACTCAAACTACTTCAATCATTTTACCTATATCTCAATTTCAAGACATCACTAAATTAGGATTAGATGTAATCAATGTTGAATATAATTCTACCTTGTACACAATTTTTGCTCCTACCCTCCATGAAGGAGAATACCATATAGGAGACGAAATAGTCGCTTCATTGTATTATCACTCTGATACCGGTAATTATGTTCCTTCTATGTTAAGACTCAACGGGAGTATGATTATCCAGTCTAGAATGCATACCATCGACCCGATGTACTCTAGTTTGATATCTGGGATTGATTCAAGTACGAAAATCCCAATTACTGGGGAAATTAAAAGTATAAGTAGTAGTACTTTACCTACTACAAATATAATTAGTCCAATTATTTCAAATGAAGTAATAAATATCGTAGCTGAAAGTTTTGATTCAACCACAACATTTGATGATGGTTTTTATTACTATACATCAAATGATGATTCAAAGTTTTCCAGTCTTGTTTTTGTAGCAAACACTTCAATTAATGGTGAATCCAATGTATTAATAAGCGTTTACCCAATGAGCCATATTGAAGATATAGTTGATGCTGTTCAAATAGTAAATATCTATATCTTTTCAATTGTTTTGGCATTACTTATTGGTTTTGCTTTTATATCTTCAAAACAATTCTCAAAACCTTTATTGTTTATAAACAAAGCAACAAAAGATTTGTCTAATCTTGATTTCAGTAATCCTTTAATTGAAATCAAAACTCAGGATGAATTCTCAGAACTTGCAAAAAATATAAATTCATTAAGTTTAAATCTTAAATCTACATTGGAGCGACTGAATGAGCAAAATATCCAATTATCAACTAGTTTAGACAGAGAAAACAAAAATGAAAATACAAGAAGAGATTTTGTTAGTGGAATGAGCCATGAACTAAAAACTCCTTTGTCAGTAATTCAAGCTTCTGCTGAAGCTTTAGAAAAAAACATCTTTGAAACTGAGGAAGAAAAAATAAGAAGCTTATCTCTTATACAACAAGAGGTACAAAAAACAAACAAACTAATTAATAACATGATTACTATATATAATCTTGATAATCCAGATTATACAAGCGAATGGAAAGAAATCAATTTATCGTCTATTGTTAAAAACATTGAAGAATCTCTTAGACTTCTCTATACAAACTCAAATATTGAAGTTGAATTAATATTAGAGGACTCCATCATAATGGCTGATCAGATGAAAATGGAATTAATAGTAAGCAACCTATTTACAAACGCTATTAAATACACTCCAAAAAACAAAAAAATAGAAATCAAAGTTTTAAACTTAGAGGAATATGTTAAGTTTGAAATTGTTAATTACGGTGTATCTATTGATGACGACAAGATAGATAAACTATTTAATGCATTTTACCGTGTTGATAAGTCCCGCACTAGGACAGAAGGAAGTGCAGGACTTGGACTTTACATTGTTCAGCAAACGCTGTCACAAATTGATTCTGTGTGTGTGGCAAAGAATGTTACAGATGGTATCTCATTCTCATTTAAAATAAAAAAGTAATTAATCTTTATGATGATTAATTACTTTTTTTATTCTTTTTGTTAGTGTTGGACGATCAAGCATAACAATTCTATCGCATCCAAGACATTTAAGTTTAACATCTGCCCCAACTCTAATAACTTCCCATTTGTTTTCTCCACAGGGATGACCTTTTTTAAGAACTAATATATCTCCAATATTAATCTTGTACATTATGTATAACCACTTGAGGAAACGGAATTTCTATATCGTTAGTTCTCAAGAATAGTACTAAATCTCTTCGTATGTCTCTCTCGATTTGAAAATGTTTCATGGTTACAGTTTTTGCGATTAATCTCATGTCAATACTAGAATCTGAAAGTTTAATAATCCCAGAAAAAGTAGGGGTATCTAGAATTTCAGTATATTTATCATAGGTAGCCTTAGCAAAATCAGGCATTAAGCTCTGTAACTTTAATAAATCAGTATCATATGCAACACCAAATTCTACTATTGCAATACTGTCAGCTCTTGAAAAATTAATAATACTAGTTATCTCTCCGTTATTAATTATTTTTACTTCGCCTTTCCAATTTTGAATTTTAGTTATTCTTAATCCTAAAGACAAAATAGTTCCTTTAAATCCATCGATTTCTACAACGTCATCAACATTAAATGATTCTTCAAAAATAATAAAAAATCCTCTAATAAAATCTTTAACAATAGCTTGAGCTCCAAAACCAAGAGCAAGTCCTATAACTCCTGCGCTTGCAATAAACGGAGTTAAATCGACGTTCAATTCTCTTAATATCCCCATGGTAACAATAAACCAAATAAAATATTTGCTCAAGCTTGAAGACATTTTCCCAATCGTTACACCTCTCGGGCCGTTTTTATTAACTTTCAGTGCTCTATTAAGCAACCTTTTAACAAGTCTTCGAGCACACATACCTGCTATTATCCAAATCATTACCATCATCAAAACAATAATTAAATTAGATGCAGGTTCAGGGATTGATAACCCAATTAAAAAATCATGTACTATTACTTTTAAGCTCGTCATACGTTATTCCTCCCTAGTTAAATAATCTATTAATTTTTCTAGTTCTTCAGGACTAGAAAACGTAAATGTAATATTGTTTTTTCTAAATCTAAAATTGATGTCAGGATCAACTTTACTAAATAATCTTTTTTCAGCTTTTTGAAGATCATCATTAGATACTATAGGATATTCTTTTTCTTTAGATAATCCTCTTATGATACCTTCAATATCTCTAACTGTTAAACTTTCGGTTACAATTCTATCTCTTAATTGAACACATAAATCATGGTCTTTAAGTTTACTTAATGCTCGTGCGTGTCCCATTGTGATTTTACCAATATTAACATCATTAATAACACTAGCTGGTAAATTTAATAATCCAATAATATTAGTAACATATACTCTGCTTTTCCCGATTTTCTTACCAAGTTCTTCATGAGTATATTTCAAATTAAAGATAGCTTTTTGGAAAGCTATTGCTTCTTCCATTGGTGTCAAATCTTCCCTTTGAAGATTTTCTAATATCGCAAGCTCGGAAAGATATATAGAGTTATAATCTCTAATAATAGATGGAATTTTATATAACCCTGCCATTTTAGCAGCTTTTACTCTTCTTTCTCCAGCGACTAAAGTATAGCCGTTTCCTGAAGGTTTTAAGATGATTGGTTGAAAAATACCATGTTCTTTAATAGACCCGGCTAATTCAATTAAACTTTTCTCATCAAAGATTGTTCTTGGTTGATCTGGATTGGGTTTAATCAAATTTAAGTCAATTTCTAATATCTCTTCATTTTCTTTAAAATCAATTTTGTTCTCCGCCATTAAATCACTGAAATTTCTTCCTAATTTAGTATCACTCACTTAATTCTACCATTTCTCTCGCTAAGTTTTGATAACTTATTGACCCTTTTGAACGTGGTGAGAATTCAGTGACAGGTAAACCATAACTCGGAGCAGCAGAACATTTTACATTTCTAGGTATTATTGTTTTAAATACCTTTTCTTTAAAATATGTTTTTACTTCATTTATTACTTCATATCCAATATTGCTTCTTGTATCGAGCATGGTTAATAATACACCCTCTATAGTTAAAGTTTTACGGTTATGTTTTTGTTTATTTTGGATCATTCTGATTGTGTTTAATAATTGTGTTAATCCATCTAATGCTAAAAACTCACATTGCACTGGAATTAACACACTATCAGATGCAGTTAAAGCATTAATAGTAACAATCCCTAGTGAAGGCGGACAATCAATTAATATAAAATCATAATCATCTCTAACTTCTTCAAGAGCATTAGAAAGAATGAAATCTTTGTTATCATGAGAAATCAAATTGCTTTCAATATTTCCTAGTTCATACCTCGCTGGTATGATATCTACATTGACACTCTCGACTTTTTTAATAATATCTCTTATATTTGCAGTTTCATTGAAAATGTCAGCAACCGTATATACTAAGTTTGCTCTATTTATTCCCATATAAGTTGTAGCATTCGCTTGATGATCAACATCTACTAATAATACTTTCTTTCCTAAATACGAAAGAGAACTTGCAAGATTGACACTAGTAGTTGTTTTCCCAACGCCACCTTTTTGATTACTAATTGATAATATCTTCCCCATATTCTACACCTCTAGACTTAGCTTTCTATATAATTGAAAAGCAAGTATATTTTATCATAATTAAATCGCTAAATACATAGATATAACATAAAAGTTATCCACAGAAATTGTGGATAACAATTTTATAAAAACTCTTCAAATAATTCTTGATTATCCAAGTAGAAGTTTACCTGTTCAAACGATATAAACTCTCTAAATTCTTTGGAGACAAATAATTCGGTTATCTCTTCGTGATTTAAAACTCTTTCAATTTTACCCCACTTATCGTACTGAGTAATTTCTGTTTTTAGATACTTATAAAGAATAGCAAGAGATAATAATTTATCTATTTTATTTGAGAATAATTTATCTAAACTATACTCATATCTCTTTTTATCGTATTTGTTATCTCCCTTAAATAAAGTCGAGAAATTAAACAATATTGAAACTAATTCACTTCTTTTATTTAATAAATATTTTTGAAATTCCATTGAGTATTTTCTAGTCACTGGAGAAATAGATTCATCAGAAATAATATCATCAATATTTTGATCATGTAAGAAGAAATAAAACTCTACAAATTCAGCTATATTGTCCCCTTCTTCTTCGAAAAATTCATTTATAAATACAGCTTGTTCACTAATTGTTTGTTGAAACTTTACATTCTTATATATTAGATCTTGTTCATTTTTCTCACTTAATTCAATTAGATATTCAAGAGAAAAATCCTGATACTTTTCTAATACTTTATTCATTCTAACCCATTCATTATTCATTTTTTCATATATGTTATCTGAAATAATAAACTGAACTAAGAACACTAAATAAAATCCTACTAAAATAATTTGGTATGTAAACAACGATGCTTCAATTCCTGTTGAATTGATTCCTAAAATAGATGCACCATTTTGAACAGTGTAGAATACACCATAAATCGTTATCGCTCCACCATATATTAAATAAGTTATTATATCTTGATAAAAGATAATAATTGTTAATGTGATAAAGAATAATATATATCCATAGAAATGATTAGAACCGCCAACGTAGAAAATTGTTAGTCCGATAATTGTATAAATACTCAAATGCATTGCCCATCTATTTAAATTAAAGATCATCAACATAAGTGTCAATATTAGTATTAATGCAAATCCAAGTGGAACAAGGATATTAATATCCAATGTGAAATCATTAAAACTTGATAAAGGAATACTTAGGAAGACAAAAACAAATAGAAAAACAGTAACTATTGCTACTTTTAATCTAAGTACTTCATTAAAAGTAAGAAATTCAGTATTTAAAATACGATTAATAATTGTTTTCATACTATCTAACCCCCTTCATGTGGTCTTTTATGATAGTATCGAAAACCATATTGTTTTCTAAATAGATATTAATAATCTCTCGATCAATTCGGTAAAAATATTCCGAATTGTATAAAATATCCTTAACTTTATCTTCTTCCAATGCAGATAAGTAAGGTTTATCTAATTTAAGTAAAGTGTAAAATACAACAAACGATATTATTTTAACATAATGTGCATCTCCAAAATGTTTAAATGATTTAAACTGTGACTCCGAAAAAATCTCTTTTCTCGATACTTCTATACCAAAAGATTTACTAGCTTTAATTCCAATCATCTTCATTTTCTTTCTAACTTCTAGTTCCATCATTTTGATTTCTTCA
This sequence comes from uncultured Candidatus Izemoplasmatales bacterium, assembly GCA_964456195.1. Lineage (GTDB taxonomy): Bacteria > Bacillota_I > Bacilli_A > Izemoplasmatales > Izemoplasmataceae > JAFGXW01. Next base: position 7,713 of record CAYVZR010000032.1, read on the forward strand.
ATCTCTTTGGAATTATACTCAGTATATTTTTCCAATATATCAGTAGTCTTCATTATCTTTAAGTCTTTAAGTAGTTCAATTTTACGTTCAAAAACATTCTCTATACCTATCTTTTTAGATAGTTCTACCGAGAATCCTTTGAGTGATTTATAATATTCTTCTGAATCTAAACTTGAATTAGTTTTTATGTTTTCAATTTCCATTAATAGTTCCATATTTCTTACTTCAGACTCTTTAATCTCGGCTAGTTGATTGTAAAAGAATGTCTTTCTCTTAATAAGAATGTACGATGATAAAGTAAGAAGTAATACAAATATGATTAAAAATACTAAAATAAAGAATGTTTGAGATTCAGTTGTTCCAACAATCTCAAATATGTCAGGAAATCTTACTATTAATAAAGTTCCACAAACAAATAACGCAAAATTACTTAAAATCATTGTTTTATATTCTTGGAATATTGAAGTAATCGCGTAGGCTAAGAATAAAGCAGTAAACATACTAGGTGTTTGATATTGGAGAATCAATGAAACAGCAATAACATAAACACCCAAAGTACTTATGTACATTGATATTTTCAGATTGTTATACAAGTCTTCTTCATAAGAATAAAAAGCAAAGTTGATAACAAGTAATACAACAAACATAATCATTGTTGGAAGTATAGTACCTAACCCAGCTCCAAGCTGTATTAGAAAATAAAGGACTAGTCCAGCTAAAATAAAGACAAATAAGCTAAATATTTTTGTCTTTATTTTTAAATGTGCTAATTCTAATGACTCTTTATAAATTTCTAATTGTGAAAATTGATGTTTTTCTGTTTTTTGTTTCATAGAATCACCTCTGTGAACACTCCCGCTACTTACAATTGGTATTGTTGAAGTAGGGGCTTCTTGGGTAGAGCGAACTACCGTTCGCTAATTAATCAAGCTATCAAGGTTGTCCCATCCTCTATTATGCTATTATAACGTAGTTTTCTGATTTTCTCCTTTCAGAGTTTACTTAATGATATTATATATAGAGTAAAATGCAGAAAACGCTGTATTTTCGAAAATCTTACAATTTCTGAACCAGAAATTATATCTATTCATTTCCCACTTGACATATCATATTAATATGTTTGAATAAGGAGTTTTTTAGGTATCATCTCTATAAAGGTTTACTTTTAATTTTACCATATATTCTTGGGTATTTATCGTTTGTTTTTTTAACTTTATCAATTATTGTTAAAACTCTTTTTTGATCAGCAATCTCATATTCTATATTTTTAGATAATTTTCCACCAAGAATTTCAATAGCGTTTATACTATCTAAATACTCTTCATGATATTTCGGACCTTTAAGTGCAATGAAAACTCCCTTAACTTTTACAAAGGGAATACAAAGTTCGCTTAGTACCCTAAGATTAGATACAGCCCTTGCAGTAACAATATCATAATGATTCTTATAAATATGTTCTTCAACTCGGCCGTGAATCAGTCTAACATCGATTTCTAGAGCTTTAGTAAGAGCTTCTAAAAATTTAATCCTTTTGTTTAAAGAATCAATAATTGTTATGTCGAGATTCCCAAATACTATTTTTAATGGAATACTAGGAAATCCAGCGCCACTACCAACATCAAGTAACGATTGATTATTTAATTCTATTCCTTTAACCAAGCACAAGCTGTCAAAGAAATGTTTTATGAAAACATCTTCTAATTTAGTGATTGATGTTAAATTAATATTTTCGTTCCATTCAACAAGTAATTCAAAATAAGTAACAAACTTATTGTATTGGTCATCATTTATGGTTATTCCCAGAGTTTCTAGCATTTCATAAAATTTAGCTTTCATTGTTACCACCTAGTCTATATTTTAACATAATATATATTTATTTAAAATAACATAAAAATAATAATCATATTATATGACTATTATTTTTTTGATTTCAAATATACTAACAAAATAGAAATATCCGAGGGATTAACTCCGCTTATCCTCGATGCTTGTCCAATTGTTAGAGGTTTAATCTTAATTAGTTTTTCTCTTGCTTCAAGTGCAATATTTTTTATTAAAGAATAATCTGTTTCTTTTGGTATAGAATAATCTTCCATTTTAAGTAGTTTGTTTGCTTGTTTTATTGCTTTATTGATATATCCTTCATACTTGATATTAATTTCAACTTGTTCAAGTTCTTCTGAGCTAAATTTGCTTATATCCTCAAAAAAGTTTACAAATTCAATTTTAATTTCAGGTCTTCTGATAAGAGCATATAAACTTGTTTTATCTTTTAGTATTGTTGAATCAATACTAATCAGATAATCATTAATCTCTTTTTTAGGAACTATTGAGTGTTCTCTTAATAATGCTGTCAACTCATTAATATTATTCTTTTTAGTTAAGAAACTTAAATATCTTTTTTCCTCTATTAATCCTATATCATGCCCATATTCTCTAAGTCTTATATCAGCATTATCATGTCTTAATAATAGTCTATATTCAGCTCTTGAAGTTAATAATCGATATGGGTCTTTAACACCTTTGGTAACTAGGTCATCAATCAATACTCCAATATATGCTTCACTTCTTTTTAAAACTAAAGGTTCTTTTCCTTTGAATTTTAAATCAGCATTTATTGCAGCCATTAATCCTTGGCAAGCTGCTTCTTCATATCCACTAGTACCATTAACTTGTCCTGCAAAATATAATCCAGGATAGTCTTTACTTTCTAAAGTTGGATAAAGTGTTCTGGGATCTATAGCGTCATACTCAATAGCATATGCATATTTTTCAATAACAGCATTTTCTAGTCCTGGAATCGAATGTAACATCTCTTCTTGAACATCATGTGGCATAGATGTAGAGAAACCTTGTACATAGATTTCATCAATAAACTGACTTTCAGGTTCTAAGAATATTTGATGGCGTTCTTTATCATGGAATCTCACTACTTTATCCTCAATTGAAGGACAATATCTTGGACCTACTCCCTTAACATTTCCACTATACATAGCTGATTTTGTTAGGTTTAAGTTAATAATATCATGTGTTTTAGAGTGTGTGTAAGTTAGGTAACAAGGCCATTGATCTTCTACTTTTAAATAGCTAATATTATCAAAACTAAAATATCTCTCAACTTTATCCCCTTCATGAAGCTCAGTCTTTGAAAAATCAACTGAATCTGTTCTGATTCTTGGAGGTGTACCAGTTTTTAGTCTTTGAGTTTCAAAACCAAGTTCTCTTAACTGAGGACTAAGTCCAATAGATGCTTTTTGATTATCTGGTCCACTTTTAGTTATTTCATTACCAACTAATATAACTGCCTGCATGAATGTTCCAGTAGTAACTATTACTGCCTTAGCATAATATTTACTTCCATCTTCTAAAACAACACCTTTTGCCATATTGTTTTCAATAATTAGCCTATCCACATATGCTTCTATAACATCAAGATTGTTTTGTTTCATTATCGTGTTTTTCATTTCTTTAGAGTAAAGAACTTTATCACTTTGAGCTCGAAGTGCTCTAACCGCTGGTCCTTTAGATATGTTTAAGAGACGCATTTGAAGTTGGGTTTTATCAGTATTACGACCCATTTCTCCTCCAAGTGCATCAATTTCTCTAACTACAATTCCTTTCGCAGGACCTCCTATTGAAGGATTGCAAGGCATTGAAGCAATCATTTCTATATTACCTGTTACTAATAATGTGGAGTTATTCAACCTAGCACTAGCTAATGCTGCTTCGCTTCCTGCGTGTCCTCCACCAATTACAATTACATCATACATATTATCACCTTTATAAAAATCATTGTATTACTAAATGAGCTATTAGTAAAGCATATAACTACTACAATTCTTTAAATATTCACATTTATAATATATAATATCTTTAAAGAGGTGAGTCATATGGATAGACCAACAATTTTAATTATTGAAGATGAGCCAACTATAAACAGAATAGTATCCAATTACTTTTTAAAGGAAAAATACAAAGTGCTAAGTGCTCTTGATGGATTCAAGGGATTACAACTTTTCAGTAAAAATAAAGTTGATTTAGTATGTCTAGACATAATGATGCCAAATATAAATGGATGGGATGTCGCCAAAACAATTCGTGAAACTTCTAATGTTCCAATTATCATGATGACCGCATTATCAGAAGAAGAAGACATCCTAAAAGGATATTCTTTAAAGGTTGATGATTATATCACTAAGCCATTTAATCCTAAAATATTAGTTGCCAAAGTTAAAAACTTACTTGAAAGACTAAGCAACCCAGAACCAAGTAATCAAACATCTGGAATATTAGATGTAAATGGTATCAAAATGGATTTAGATACTCACCGTATATATATAGAAGATGTTGAAGTAAACTTATCAAAAACAGAATATGACTTATTAAGATACTTTCTAGAGCATCAAGATAAAATATGTTCTAGAAATTTACTTCTTGATGAAGTTTGGGGAATTGATGTCTATGTAGAAGATAGAATTGTAGATACTTATGTAAAAAAACTTAGAAAATACCTTGGTCAAAAATCGCATTACATTAAAACTGTATTTGGCGTAGGTTATAGGTTTGAAGTAATAGATGAGTAAATTCATAAACTTCTTTAAAAGAACCCCAAAAGTTTGGAAACACTTTGTAAATCTGTTTAGAAATAGATCAATATCTACTCAATTAATTCTTGCAATAATATTACTATTCGCTTCATTTTTCACACTTCAGTCTTTGCTTAACGCACAATTCTTTAAAAACTTTTATACCGAAAGAGAATTTAATGCAATTCACGAAGACTTAATGACATATGTTGATTCAATGAACGATGTTCCTACAACTGATTATTATGATGAGATGTATGATTTTACATCTCAAAATAATGTTTATTCAGTTATTGTAAACCGAAGTGATTTCAGAATATTCACTTCTTCACATGATAATTACACAATAGTTGTTAAAGA
>CAYVZR010000033.1:0-11948 GCA_964456195.1 uncultured Candidatus Izemoplasmatales bacterium
TAGTTTTACTTGTTCATACTCATATTTAGACATCCTTTTTAACTTTTTATAGGAGGCTTTCACAACTTGATCTTCATATTTTTCTGTCATTTCCTCACCATACATCTTTTCATTTTCTGATATTAATTCTTTTATATAGTACATCATATTTACCTCCGTATATAAGTTTATTATAAACCTTGACGTATCGTTAATGTCAATATATTTTAACAATATATTTACTGTGTATATGATTATGGTATAATGTATTCAGTATGTCTAAAGAAATTAGGTGTAATAATGAAGAACATCAAGAATGAAAATTTAACACATATGATTAAGTTTTTATTATTTTCAATGTCAGCAGGAATAATTCAAGCAATTACTTTTACCGTTTTATTTGAGCTTGTCGGGTTTATTTATTGGCCTGCATATTTAATAGCTCTTATTTTATCGGTTGTATGGAATTTTACTTTAAATAGAAAATTCACATTTAAATCAACAGCTAATGTACCTATAGCAATGCTTAAAATAGCAATTTATTATGTTATATTTACACCGTTATCTACATGGTGGGGAGATGCTTTAACTAATATTCATTGGAATGCATACCTTGTATTGTTTTTAACTATGTTTACTAATTTAGTTACAGAGTTTGTAGTAACAAAATATATTGTATATAGAAATCAAATAAATACAGCTGTAACAGAAGAAAAAGAATAATATCCTAATGAGGTGTAAAAATGAAAAACTTTGAATATAGTTCTCCAACAAAAATATTATTTGGAAAGAACCAAATAAGTAAGTTAGAAAGCCAGTTACTCGAATATAATGTCAAGAAGTTGTTGCTTGTTTATGGTAAAACTTCAATTAAAATAAGTGGGATTTATGATTTGATTATTACAACTTGTAAAAATCTTAATATTGAAGTTTATGAGGAATCTAATGTCAGATCAAATCCAGAAATGGCAAGTGTAAAAAGTGGTATTGAAACTTGTCAGAAAAATGATATTGATTTTATACTCGCTTCAGGTGGTGGTAGCGTCATTGACTGTGCAAAGGCAATTGGATTTGGTACTCTTTATAATGGTGATATTTGGGATGTCTATCTAAGGAAAGATGATGCGACAATTTCTCTTCCTATTGGAGTAATAATTACATTAGCAGCTACAGGTACTGAAACAAATGGAAATAGTGTAATAAGCAATGATGAAACTAGTGAAAAAAGAAGTGTAATGTATAGCTTTTCAATCCCTAAGTTTGCTATTATTGATCCGTCATATACTATGACGGTTTCAAAATATCATACGATTGCAGGTAGTATGGATATAATATTACATATACTTGAACAATACTTTTCAAATACTTTAAGAACTGAGACAAGTGATTATATGAGTATAGGTGTAATAAAGTCTGTGATTGAAAATACAAATAGGATTTTAAATGGAGAAGACTCATACGAAACAAGAGCAAATATTAGTTGGGCATCAACTATTGGTCTTAACTGGATTCTTGGTATTGATAAACTAGGAGACTGGGCTACGCATAGATTATCTTATGCTATAACAAAAGAATATGGAATCACGCACGGATATGCTTTAGTACTAATATTTACTTCATGGATAAGAGTTGCACTAAAACATAATAAAGCTACAATGAAACCAAAATTAGCATTATTAGGAAACTTGATTTTCAAAGAAAAAGATTATAGTAAAGTTCCTGATAAAATAGATACATTGTTTGCTGGTTGGGGAGCAAACATCCGTCTTAGTCAAGAAAAACTAAATATTACTGAACAAAATATAGAAGAATTAATTGAAAATGCACTTGCTTTAGGAAGCGTAGGAACAGTTATTGAAGTTAACTATGATATTGCTAAGGAAATTATCAATTTAGCTTTAGAAGAGATGTAATATGGGAAACAAAGCAACAATAAAATAGACTTTTCAGTCTATTTTATTGTTGCTAATGACATAGTAGTGCTAATATGATACAATCATTATTGAAAGTAAAAAATATAATTTACAGGGAGTGAAATCATGAAAATAATGGCCGTAAACGCAGGTAGTTCATCTTTAAAGTTTCAATTACTTGAGATGCCATCTGAACATGTAATTATAACTGGAATAATTGAGAGAATAGGAATGAAAAATTCTGTTATTAAAATTAAAATAAATGGGACTAAGATTCAAGAATTAGTTGAAGTAAAAGATCATAGTGTTGGTGTTGAGCTTGTTCTAAGAAAACTAGTTGAACTAAAAGCTATCTCTTCTATAAATGAAATAGATGGTGTTGGGCATCGAGTTGTACATGGTGGAGAAAAATTTAGTCATTCTGTAGTAATTACTGATGAAGTAATTAAAACTATTGAAGAAGTAAGTGACTTAGCACCTCTGCATAATCCTGCAAACTTAACTGGAATAAGAGCTTTTCAAAAAGCTTTACCACATATAGCTGGAGTTGCTGTATTTGATACTGCATTTCACCAAACAATGTCAGAAGAAACATACCTTTATGGAGTTCCTTATGAATGGTATGAAAAATATGGAGTCAGAAAATATGGATTCCATGGTACATCTCATAAATATGTAAGCTTAAAAGTTGCAGAACTAATGGGTAAAAAACCAGAAGAAGTTAATGTTATAGTACTTCACCTTGGTAACGGAGCAAGTATTTGCGCAGTTAAAGGTGGAGTTAGTGTTGATACTTCAATGGGGTTCACACCACTTGCTGGAATAATGATGGGAACAAGAAGTGGAGATATTGATCCTGCAATAGTAGAATTTATTTCTGATAAAGAAAAAAAATCTGTTGGTGAAGTAATAACTGATTTAAACAAAAAGTCAGGTTACATAGGAGTTAGTAAAAATTCAAGTGATTCTAGAGATTTATGGACTGCAACTCATGCAGGAGATAAACAAAGCTTCCTTGCAATAAAAAAACAAGTAAAAATGATATCCGACTATATAGCTGCATATTACGTTACAATGGGATCAGTTGATGCAATTTGTTTTACTGCTGGTGTTGGAGAAAACGCAATATTTACAAGACAATTAATAGCGAAAAGATTAGCTCCTCTTGGCGTTAAACTAGATGAAGAAAGAAACTTCGTACGAGGAGAAGAACGTTTAATTTCTTCAGATGATTCAAAAATAAAAGTGTATTTACTACCAACTAATGAAGAAGTAATGATAGCACGAGATACTTTAAGACTTTCAAAATAGGCGAAATTAATTTCGCTTTTTTTTTAGAAAATGAAATAAAGTTACTATTCTTGTATGTTATACTTATAATAGGATAGCTTAGAGGTGAAAAAATGGAAATTAAAATAGATAAAGTAATAACTGAAAAAACTCCGAATTTCCATATAGGTATTTTAGAATGTGAAGTCAAAGTATATGAGGAAAAAAGAGTAAATAATATAGTAAAAGAATTTGAAGAACAAATCAAAAAGAACGTTGATATTATGGACGTAGTAAACATGGATATTATAATAAATGCAAGAAATGCATATAAGAAGTATGGAAAAGATCCCAGCAGATATCGCCTCGCAGTAGAATCGCTATATAGAAGGTTATCTAAGGGTAATAGTTTATATAGAATAAATAATGTTGTAGACCTTGGAAACATTATTTCTATAAAATCAAGAAGGTCAGTGGCAGTGTTGGACTACAATAATATTGTTGGTGATATATTGATAAGACTCGGGACTATTAATGACGATTTCTATGGAATAGGAAGAGGAAAACTTAATATTGAAAATATACCAGTTTATGTTGATGATATTAGTCCTTTTGGATCTCCAACAAGTGACACTGAACGTACTATGATAACAGAGAAAACTACCAAAATTCTTTTGTTCATTATTTCATTTAATGGTAAAAAGGATTTAAGTGATGAATTAGAATATACAAAAGCATTATATAAAAAATACGCAAAAGGAACAGAATTCAAAACTAAAATTATATAATATAAAACTCATTTCTTTTGAAATGAGTTTTATATTATCTTATACTGATAATTCAGTCAATCCTTTATTTACCTTTATAAAGTGGATAGGCTCTTTCAACTATGTCGCAATCAATATCGTAGAAATCTGAATTTTCAATACTTGAAGTTAATAGATAATGAATTTTTTCCTTAAATAAATCATTTTTCATTTTTTCATAATTCTTAGAATATACAAACATTATTATTTCATCCTTACTATTATATATAGGAATATTATTGAAATAATAATTACGGTCAACTCTAGTAAAATCTCTACTATATAATAAAAAAATATCATTTAAATTACATTGGGTTTATTTTTATTAAAAAAATATTTCTACTTTTTTTTGTCTTTTGACCATAAATGTTATAAAATGTAAATGACTGGGGTGGTTATATGTCTAAAACTGAATTGATATTACAAAAGTTATTGAACGTTTCTTTGTTGGTAACTATTACGACTTTTACCCTTTTAATAATTGATCTTTTCTTCGCAGTTTTACATGGAGCAATCGATTGTAGTGGAGATGCAGTATTCTGTACAATTAGTGCAGAAAACGCTTTTTATAAGGGAACACTGTGGACTTTGTTCTCTATAATGATGGTATTCTTAATAGCGGCAAGAGTTATTTACACTTTACTACAAAGAGAATCAAAACTTGTTGATGTTAGTGCTTATCGTAAAAGCCTAGTTAAGAAAGAAGAAACTGCATTTTCAAAAACTAAAATATATAGTGATATAATTAAAACAAAGAAATCAAGATATACAGATACAGACACTCTGGACAAAAAAGAAGAAATTATTGAGGAAGAAACTATTGAAGAAGATAGTTCTAACTTAAGAGATAGAATAAAAGATATTAAACTACCGTTTTTTGCAAAACGTAACCTTGAAAATAGTTTGAAGAAAGAAGAAAAAGAGGAACCTGATGTTATAGAAACTGATGAAACTTCACTTGAAAAAGTTAGTAAAGTTAAAAAAGACAACTTCTTTACTAGATTCCTAGCCAAATTAAAAAACATAAATTGGCTCTTTTGGAAGAAAGAAAAAAATCAAGATGCTATTGAATTAGAAGAAACTGTAGTTGAATCTATACAAGAAGAAACTATTGAAGAAGTAGTTGAGGATGTAAAGGTAAAAGAAACAGTAACTGCAATTAAAGAAGTTGTTAAGAAGACTGCAGTTAAGAAAGTAATAGTGACTTCAGAAGTAGCTAAAGAAGCTACAATAGAAAAACCAAAATCTATTGCTCCAAAACTAAAACAAGGAATAGTTACAAAAACAAAAGCTGATATAATTCAAAGAATTTACATGGATAGTGGAATAAGTAAGAACAAGAGTAATAAATTCCTAGGTACTTTTAGTAAAGTAATCACAGAAGAACTTTCTAACAAAGGAGAAGTGGAATTGGAAGGAATTGGATTAATAACAACGATCCTAATGCCGTCTAAAGAAGCAATTAATCCACAAACAAAACAAAGAATAATAGTGGACGCACATCACCAAGTTAGAATGCGCTTTTCTGAAGAATTTAAGACTTATATCGCAGAAAATTCAGTTGTGGTTGAGGAAACTCAAACTCAAGAAATAATTGAAAAAATAGATCCTGTCGAATCTACTAAAGAAGAGACACCTATTCTAACTACAGAAGTCTTGAAAGAAGAAGTTATTGAAGTACCAATTATTAAACCGTCAAAACCAAAAATAGTAGTCATTACAAAAACGAAAGCTCATATCATTGAAAAGATATTTGAAGATAGTGGATTAAGTAAAAACAAAAGTAACAAATTCCTAGGTACTTTTAGCAAAGTAATCACAGAAGAACTTGCTAACAAAGGGGAAGTAGAATTGGAAGGAATTGGATTAATAACAACAATCCTAATGCCGTCTAAGGAAGCCATTAATCCACAAACGAAACAAAGAATAATAGTAGATGCACATCACCAAGTTAGATTGCGTTTTTCTGATGAATTTAAGAAGAAATTTGAGTAAGAAAAAAAGACAAGAAATTCTTGTTTTTTTTTTGCAAAATTTTCTTGGAATTTAATATTATTATGGTATGATTATGTTGTAGAAAGATGGTGATGAAATGCTTTACATAGATACTAAAACTAACAAAAATAATCACTGTGGTTTTTATTTCGGAGTAGAGGAATATTTAATCAAAGATTATGACTATAAAAGTGATATCTTTTTATTATGGAGTGTTGAACCTACAGTAATGATTGGACGCCACCAAGTGACTAGACATGAAATAAATGAGGATTTCGTAAAGGAGAACTCGATACATGTTGTAAGAAGGAATAGTGGAGGAGGAGCTGTTTATACTGATCCTAATTGTCTTCAATTTTCTTTTATAACAAGTAATAAGAGTCATTCAGATATCTTTAGAGGTCAAGTGAACCATATTGTAGACACAATCAAAAGTTTAGGAATTGATGCTGAGTTTACGGGACGTAATGATATCTTATCAAACGGGAAAAAATTTAGTGGTAATGCTGAATATATCTACAAAGATAGAATGGTTATGCATGGCACAATTTTATTTAAAACAGACTTCAGCAAATTAGTTGGAAGTCTAACACCAGATAAATCAAAACTTACTAGCCACGCTATATCAAGCGTAAAATCACGTGTAGTAAATATTGGTGATTTATTAGACATGACTCTAGAAGAGTTGTATGATTACATTGTAAAGAAAATAACGACATCATCTGTTGACTATAAAACACTTGATTTAGATAAAATATCTGAATACAGTAAGAAGTTTTATACCGATAAATGGAATTATGGAAAAAGTCCAAAACATGAAATTGTAAATAAAAAGAAATTTGATGCTGGGAATATATCGGTATCAGTTCAATTAAAAAATAATAAAGTTAAAGATATCAAGATAAATGGAGACTATTTTAGTCTCAAAAAAATTGAAAATTTTGAAAACGCTTTTATAAATTGTGAATATGATTATCATAGTTTTATGAAAATCTTAAAAGGATTGCGAGTTAAAGAGTTTATTTATAAATTCAAAACAAGTGAGTTTTTGGAATTGCTATTTGGAAAAAGAGAGAAAAACAGAATAAGTAAACCAGACTACTTAAAAATTGATATGATAAATTTGAATAAAGAAACAAAACAAATAAGGGAATTACTTAAGAAAAATAACTTATTTACAGTTTGCCAAGAAGCAAATTGTCCAAATCAATTAGAGTGTTTCGCAAGCAAAACAGCTACATTCATGATTTTAGGAAATCATTGTACTAGAAATTGTAGGTTCTGCGATATTACACATGGTATACCTTTGGAAGTAGACCCAAAAGAACCTGCACACATTTTAAAAGCAGTTAAAGTAATGGATTTAAAACACGTAGTTATTACATCTGTTACAAGAGATGACTTAATGGATTATGGGTCTAATCAATTTGTAAAATGTATCGAACTTGTAAAAGAGAAAAGAGTAGGAACAACAGTTGAAGTATTAATCCCTGACTTTATGGGGGATTATGACTCTCTTAAAAGAGTAATGGATGCAAAACCAGATGTTCTTAATCATAATTTAGAAACAATTGAAAGGCTTTACCCAGGGTTTAGAGATCAAGCAACCTATAAAAGAAGTTTAAACGTATTAAAAACAGCGAAAGAAATTGATCCAACAATTCTTACAAAATCTGGAATAATGGTTGGGATTGGTGAAAAACCAGAAGAAGTTTTGGCATTAATGGACGATTTAAGAGGAGTAGGTTGTGATATTATTACAATCGGACAATACTTGAGACCTTCAAAAGAACATGTTCCAGTAATAGAATATGTTAGTTTAGAGACATTTGAAATGTATAAAAGAAAAGGTATTGAAAAGGGCTTTAGATATACAGCAAGTGGACCACTTGTAAGAAGTTCCTATCAAGCTTTAAAACAATTTAAAGGAGATTGTGATTATGAAAAAAACAGTGCTTTATGATAGTCACCTTTTAGCAAATGCAAAAATGGTGGACTTTGCTGGATTTATGATGCCAGTTGTATACACATCAATTACTGAAGAACATAACTATGTAAGAGAAAAAGCAGGAATGTTTGATGTATCTCACATGGGAGAATTTTATGTAAAAGGAAAAGAAGCTGAAAAATTCGTTGATAACATCTTTACCAATGATGTTGTAACGATGGCTAACAATCAAGTATTATATGGAATGATGTGCTACCCTACAGGTGGAGTAGTAGACGATTTATTAGTATATAAAATTAATAATGAGTCATTCATCATGATTGTTAATGCTTCAAATATTGATAAAGATTTTGATTGGGCAACAAAAAATAATACATTTGATTGCACATTAACAAATGAGTCAAATAATATCTCAGAAGTAGCTTTACAAGGGCCTCTAGCTGAAAAGATTCTTAATAATTTGACTGATTTTGATCTTACAACATTATCATTTTTCACATTCCAATACATAAAAATAAGCAATAAAGATGTTTTAGTATCTAGAACAGGATATACTGGTGAAGATGGTTTTGAAATTTATGGAGACCATGATGTAATAGTTAAAATTTGGAATGAAATATTGGCAGAAGGTAAAGAAAATGTAATGCCTTGCGGACTAGGTTGCCGTGATACTTTGCGTTTTGAAGTTGCACTTCCACTTTACGGAAATGAACTTTCTAAAGATATTACTCCACTCGAAGCCGGACTTGGATTTGCAGTTAAACTTGATGCAGGAAATTTCATAGGAAAAGAAGTATTAGTAGCTCAGAAACAGAATAGAACAACAAGAAGAATAGTTGGACTTAAGCTACTTGATAAAGGAATAATTAGACATGGATACAAAGTCTATCACAGTGATACTTTAGTTGGTGAAGTAACCACAGGTTACAAATCACCAAGTACTGGTGAAACAGTTGCTCTTGCAATGGTTGATAGACCTTATGATAAATTAAAAACAGAATTAACAGTAGATATACGAGGGAAAAGAAAAAAAGTAATAGTACGAACTAAGAAATTTTATCAAAAAAGTTACAAAAATTTATAGGAGGAAGAAAAATGAGTAAAATAGTAGAAGGATTGTATTACACTAATACTCACGAATGGGTGAAAGTGGAAGAAGGATTTGCTTATATTGGTATAACTGATTATGCACAAGAAAGTCTTGGAGAAATAGTTTTTGTTGAGTTACCTGAAGAAGAAGATCAAGTAGAATCTGGAGAAGAATTCTCAGCAATTGAATCAGTTAAAGCTGCTTCAGATGTACTTAGTCCTGTCACAGGAATTATTGTTCTTATCAATGACGATTTAGAAGATGCACCTGAACTTATAAATGAAGATCCATATGAAAACTGGATCGTAAAAGTTGAAATGGAAAATAAATCAGAAATTAATAAATTACTTAGTGCTGAAGAATACAAAGAAATCTGCGAATAGGAGTGATTAACAATGTTTAAGTATTTACCTCACACAGAAAAAGACATACATGAAATGTTAGAGGTAATTGGTGTAAACAGTATAGATGATTTGTTTAATGAAATTCCAAGCGAAATGTTAGGTAAAGAGTTAAATATACCTAATGCACATAGTGAACTTGAAATTTACAAAAGATTTGCTGAACTAGCTGCAAAAAACAAATATTTGATACCTTTTGTAGGAGCTGGAGCGTATGATCATTATACTCCTTCTGTTATTAAACACATTATTGAAAGACAAGAATTTTTAACTGCGTATACACCTTATCAACCTGAAATATCACAAGGAACTCTTCAATATATATTTGAGTACCAAAGTATTATTTCAGAACTAACTGGAATGCATATTTCAAATGCATCAATGTATGATGGAGCTACAGCTACAGCTGAAGCAATGTTTATGGCAACAAATGTTAAAAAAACAAAAAGTATATTAGTTTCAAAAACATTAAATCCAAATATTATAAAAGTTATTGAAACTTATGCAAAATATCGTAGAATCACAGTTGATTTTATTGACGAAGTGGATGGAATTACAAGTATAGAAGATTTTAAAAACAAAAATTCTAAAGATTATGCAGGAATTATTGTTCAAAATCCAAACTTTTATGGAATCATTGAAGATTACTCTGGATATAGAGAAATCTTAGATGATACTAAAGGTCTTTTTATCATGAATCATGATTTAAGTGCTTTAAGCATCTTAAAAACACCTTTTGAATATGGAGCTGATATTGCAGTAGGCGATGGTCAAGCTCTTGGTATTCCTCTTTCATTTGGTGGACCATATATTGGTTATTTGGCAACAACTAAAAAGTTGATGCGTAAAATGCCTGGTCGTATTTGTGGTGTTACAAAAGACAGTGAAGGTAAAAGAGCATTTGTATTAACTCTTCAAGCAAGAGAACAACATATTAGAAGAGATAAAGCAATTTCTAATATCTGTTCGAATCAAAGTTTACTTGCTTTATTTGTAACAGTTTATACTGCTATAATGGGTAAACAAGGTATTGTTGAAGCTCAAACAAATAGTGTTAATGCAACTCATTACTTATATGATGAAATAACTAAATTACCTAAATTCAAAAAAGTATTCAAGCATGATTTCTTTAAAGATTGTGTAATTGAAACTACTTTGGATCCAGTTATGATGAATGAAAAACTAGCAGAAGCAGGTATTTTAGGACCACTTGCTATTGGTAAATATGATGAATCTAAAAAGAATATGGTTTTATTTTCTGCAACTGAAAAGAGAACAAAAGCAGAAATTGACAAATTAGTCAGTATATTGGAGGTATTATAATGTACTACGATAAATTGATATTTGAGATTTCTAAAAAAGGCAGAAAAGCATATTCACTTCCTAAAAGTGAATTTAAGAATCATGTTATAAATAAGGAATTACTTAGAGATGAAATTGCTGAATTACCTGAAGTTAGTGAGTTAGAGGCAGTAAGACACTATACAAATGTATCATTTAAGAATTTTGGTGTTGAAAAAGGATTCTATCCTTTAGGATCTTGTACTATGAAATACAATCCAAAAATCAATCAGGATATAGCTAATAATCCATTATTTAGTATGCATCCTTATCAACCACTTGATACGCTTCAAGGTGTTCTAGAAGTTTATTATGAAACACAAAGAATACTAAGTGAACTTAGTGGACTTGATACATATACATTAAATCCTTATGCAGGAGCACAAGGTGAACTTACTGGTTTAATGATTATGAGAAAATATCATTTAGATCGTAATGATTTAAAAAGAACAAAGATAATTGTTCCAGATAGTGCACATGGAACAAATCCAGCTTCTGCAATAACTGCAGGATTTATTCCTGTTGAAGTTAAGTCAAATAGCGATGGAACTGTCAATGTTGAAAGTTTAAAAGAATTGTTAAGTGACGAAATTGCCGGAATAATGCTTACTAATCCAAACACAGCTGGAGTATTTGAAAAGGACATTTGTGAAATAGCTGAATTAATTCATGATGTTGGTGGGTTATTGTATTACGATGGAGCTAATCTAAACCCAATTCTTGGGTTAGCACGTCCAGGTGATATGGGATTTGACATTATGCATATTAACTTGCATAAAACATTCTCTACTCCTCATGGAGGAGGAGGACCAGGTAGTGGTCCTGTTGGAGTTGTTAAACATTTAGTTAAATATTTACCTAGTCCAGTAATTAAAAAAGTTGGAGAAAAATACATAATTGAAGACTCAAATGATACTTCAATTGGTCAAATATCTCACTTCTATGGAAACTTTGGAGTTGTTGTTAAAGCATATGCTTATTTATTATCTGTAGGTAAAGAAAATATGGGTAATATTGGACGATTTAGTGTTTTAAATGCTAACTACATTAAAGAATCTTTAAAAGATGATTATTTATTGCCTCTTAAAGGTGTTTGTAAACATGAATTTGTCTTTGATGGATTGATTGATAAATCACATCATGTAACAACATTGGATGTAGCAAAAAGATTACTAGATTATGATGTTCATCCACCAACAATCTATT
>CAYVZR010000034.1:0-2127 GCA_964456195.1 uncultured Candidatus Izemoplasmatales bacterium
AGGAGAATATAAATGAGCGATGAAAGTAGAAAAATAGCGATCTTGATTGATGCTGATAATGTAGAACATAGACATATTGAAAATATCATGACAAAGGTAACTAGTTATGGTAATCCTGTTATTAGAAGAATATACGGAGACTGGGGAAGTCCGTTACTTAAAAACTGGAGAGAAATAATGAAAGAACTAGCCTTTGTTGAAGTCCAAGTATCTCCAAATTCTAAGTATAAAAACGCTACTGATATTTCTTTAGTAATTGATGCCATGGATATTTTAACAGAAAGAAATGTTGATACTTATTGTATTATTTCAAGTGATAGTGATTACACTAAGTTAGCATTAAGACTTAAGGAATCAAATAAAATGGTTATTGGATTTGGCGATAAAAATAAATCTAATAAAGCATTTGTTAATTCATGTGATGAATACATTTATTATGATACTTTATCAATTAAATATAAAGATGTTGATGAAACTCAAATTACTAAGAAATATACAAAATCTAAACTGAGAAAAGAAACAAAACTTTTGAGAATCTTAAGAAATACTATTGAAGAATTGGCTAATGATGGAGATATGAAGATTAATCTTGGTGAAGTTAAAAAAAGAGTAGTAAGTATTTTACCAGATTTCGATACTTTGAATTACGGTTATGAGAAGTTTTCTGATATGATCTATGCATTTGATTATTGGGCATTAGATGATAGAAAGTATAATATTTTAAAGATAAAATAAAGGGGGAATATATATGATTGATTTCACGAATATGAAGTATATCAAAATGAAAGAGGATGAAAAGTATAAGAAAAAAGCAGTAGACTTAATTGTCCCTGGCGAAGAAGTACTTGGATCATACAAAGCTGTAAGAGATGGTGTTGTTTTTACAACTAAGAGAATTATTATTATAAACGTTCAAGGACTTACAGGAAAGAAAACTGATTTTACAAGTATTCCTTATGCTAAGTTTAATGCATATTCAGTTGAATCTTCAGGAGTATTTGATATGGATGCTGAGTTAGACATATATGTTAGTGGTATGGGAATGTTAACCTTTGAATTTAGAGGTAGAAGCGATATTAAAGAAATATCAAGATACATATCTCAAGCTATAATTTAAGGAGAGAGTGTTATGAAACCAAAAATAATAAAAATTATAAGGTTTGATTATATTTCATCATTTTTAACTATTATTTCAGTGATTACTACAACCCTTTTAATTCTTATAATAATGGTTGATCCATCAGTGCTTTCTATAGTAATTCCAGTTGAGGCTGTAAGCTGTAGTTTACTAATACTCAGAGTCTATTACATAAGAAATGATATTTTCAGACTTAAAGACTCAAAAGTTAAGGGAGATATTCATCGTTTTGATCATGGTAGTGGAATGTTTTATATTGTTGTTAACTATGAGGCTAAAACAAGAAGTTTAGGAAAGAGATTCCCTGTTTTTGCAGGACCGTCAATGAGAGCTAAATTAAGAAAAATGAAAGAAGTTAACTTATTGGTAGACATGGATAGACCAGAGAAAGTTTATATTGGGGACTTTTATTACAAGTAAAACATAAGGGCTACTTTTGGCCCTTATTTTATTAAATAGAAAAGAGTTATTAGATATTAAAAAAATACTAAGCAGTTTGAAAGATACAAAAAGACTGTATGTTAAGATATTTGTTTTAATAAAGAAGCAAGACTTACTACAAAGGCAATAAAGAAGGCAGTAAGCTTCTTTGATATTGTTCTCGCTAATTATTCTGTATCTTGTGAGAAAATCATTGGAGAGAGAATTTTTAGCTTTAGAATTTAATGATGAAAAAAGAAAACAAATTGTAAATATGATCACATATAATAAAGGAGCAGATACATTATGGTATATGAAAACAATGTACATAAATTAAATATTCAGTTGCGCTATTCAGATTCAGATCAGATGGGTGTTATTTATCATGCCAATTATTTTTCTTTCTTTGAGCAAGGGCGTACAGCATTTCTAAAGGATCTTGGATTTGATTATTACAAAGTTGAAGAAAAAGGAATAATCTTTCCTGTAAGAGATGTAAGTTGTACATATTTAAAAGCAATTAGATTTGGAGAGAATATTACTGTTTCAACGAAACTTCATAAACTCTC
>CAYVZR010000034.1:2227-7806 GCA_964456195.1 uncultured Candidatus Izemoplasmatales bacterium
AATTTTATTAAGGTAGCTAGATTCAAGGAAAAGGTAGCTATGAGTGAGGAAAGTAAAGTCTTAGTTTTAAAAGCTAGAAGCTTCGTAGATGAAGTAGTAGAAAGCGAAAGAATTATTTATGGAATTAATACTGGATTTGGAAAGCTATCAGATGTTCCTATCCAAAAAGAAAATGTAGAGGAACTACAAAAGAATCTCTTAATGAGTCATGCTTGTGGAGTTGGATCTCCTTTTTCTAATGAAATAGTTAGGGGAATGATGTTCCTTAGAGTCAATGCATTGATAAAAGGATATAGTGGAATAACATTAGAAACTTTAGAAAAGTTAGTTGAGATGCTGAATAAAGATGTTTGTCCTGTTGTGTTTGAAAAAGGATCTTTAGGAGCAAGCGGAGATTTAGCTCCACTTGCCCATATGAGTTTGCCAATTATTGGACTTGGTGAAGTATATTACCAGGATAAAAGAATGAACACAATGGATGCTTTTAAGAAAGCAGATATTTTACCACTTGAAAGATTAAAAGCTAAAGAAGGGCTTAGTTTAATTAACGGTACACAAGCCATGACAAGTGTTGGAGCAGTTGCATTGTATGATGCCTTAAGGGTATCTAAATTATCTAACATAGCTTTATCATTAACAATGGAATCTCTTAATGGAATCATAGATGCATTTGATGAAAGGGTCCATATTATTAGAGGACAATTTGGACAAATAGAAGTTGCGAAAAACGTTAGAGAGTATTTAGAAGGAAGTAAAAATATAACTGTTCAAGGAGAACTTAGAACACAAGATGCATATTCAATTAGATGTGCTCCTCAAGTTCATGGAGCGATTTTAGATACTCTTAATTTTGTTAAAGAAAAAGTTGAAATTGAAATGAATGCAGTAACTGATAATCCTATCATTTTTACAGATGAAGGAGTTGCAATTAGTGCTGGTAATTTTCATGGTGAACCACTTGCCATGCCTTTTGATTATTTAGGTATCGCAATAAGTGAGATGGCAAATATTTCTGAGAGAAGATTAGAAAGAATGGTGAACCCGGCTCTTTCAAATGGGCTACCTGCATTCTTGATAAAAAGTAGTGGAATAAATTCAGGGTTTATGATTGTTCAATATAGTGCTGCTTCATTAGTAAGTGAGAATAAAGTTTTATCACATCCAGCAAGTGTTGACAGTATTCCGTCATCAGCTAACCAAGAAGATCATGTTTCGATGGGAACTATAGCTGCAAGAAAAGCTTTAGACATTTTAAAGAATACACGCCAAGTAGTTGCAATGGAAATCTTAACTGCTTGTCAAGCTATTGATTTAAGAGGTAATGCGGGACTTGGTAAAATGACAAAAAAAGCATATAATAAAGTAAGAGAATATGTTCCATATATTGAGAAAGATGAAATCATGTATCACCACATTCATTTAGTGAATCATTTACTTGAAAGTGGAGAATTATTTGATTGTGTCTTTGAGGGGGAAAAATAATGAATCCTGAAGTTAATTTCACATTAAAAGATATTTTTAAAGAGCTTCCAGCTTATCCGAAATTTAGAAAGGGAATAAGAAGAGCTCCTAAGAGAGAATTTAATTTGTCTCTTGAAGAAACATCTCTTGCATTAAAGAATGCACTTAGATATGTACCTAAGGATTGGCATGAAGTATTGGCTCCAGAATTCTTAGATGAATTATTATCGAAAGGTCGAATCTATGGATATCGATTTAGACCTACTTATAAAATCAAAGGATTACCTATTGATCAATACAAAGGAAATATTATAGAAGGAAAAGCATTCCAAGTTATGATAGATAATAACTTGGATTTAGACATAGCTTTATATCCATATGAATTAGTTACATATGGTGAAACAGGAAGAGTAATGCAAAACTGGATGCAGTATCATCTAGTTAAAAAATACTTAGAAGAAATGAATGATACACAAACATTAGTGATGATGTCAGGTCATCCAATGGGTTTGTTTTCTGCACCTAAAAATGCTCCAAGAGTTGTAATTACAAATGGACTTATGATTGGACTCTTTGATGATATAGATAACTGGAGTAGAGCAGCTCAACTTGGTGTCGCGAATTATGGACAAATGACAGCAGGTGGATGGATGTATATTGGTCCACAAGGAATTGTTCATGGTACATATTCAACTTTATTAAATGCAGGTAGAAGCAAGTTGAATATTCCTGAGAATGAGGATTTAGCTGGGAAATTATTTGTGACTTCTGGACTTGGTGGTATGAGTGGCGCACAAGGAAAAGCAGTTGAAATTAGTGGTGGAGTTGGAATAATTGCTGAGGTTGATGAATCAAGAATTCAATCAAGATATAACCAAGGATGGGTTAGCTTTATTGCAAACTCACCTAAAGAAGCATTTGACAAAGCAAGTGAATATTTAATTAAAAAAGAACCAATCGCAATAGCATATAATGGAAACATTGTTGACATATTAGAATACTCAATTGATCATCAAATATATATTGATTTACTTAGTGATCAAACAAGTTGTCATGCAGCATATGATGGTGGGTATTGTCCAGTAGGTTTATCTTTTGAAGATAGAACAAATCTCTTAAAAACAAATAAAGAAGAGTTTAAGAAATTAGTTGATATTGGATTAACTAGACACTATGAAGCTATAAAGAAAATAACCAAAAAAGGTACTTACTTTTTTGATTATGGTAATAGTTTTATGAAAGCAATCTTTGATGCTGGTGTAGTTGAAATATGTAAAAATAAAAAGAATGATTTAGATGGATTCATCTGGCCAAGTTATGTTGAAGATATCATGGGACCATTACTTTTTGATTTTGGATATGGACCATTCAGATGGGTTTGCTTAAGTGGAAAAGATGAAGACTTAGATAAGACAGATTTAGCTGCTATGGAATCAATTGATAAAGATCGAAGATTCCAAGATCTTGATAATTATAATTGGATTAGAGATGCTAAAAAAAATAAACTAGTTGTTGGAACAAAAGCACGTATTTTATATCAAGATGCATATGGAAGATTAAAGATTGCACTCAAGTTCAACGAGATGGTAAGAAACAAAGAAGTTGGTCCTATAATGCTTGGAAGAGATCATCATGATGCTGGTGGAACTGATTCTCCATTTAGAGAAACTGCAAACATTAAAGATGGTTCAAATATCATGGCTGATATGGCAACTCATATAGCCTTTGGAAATGCCTCACGAGGAATGAGTTTAGTATCACTTCATAATGGTGGGGGAGTAGGAATCGGAAAAGCAATAAATGGTGGATATGGTATGGTACTTGATGGTTCACCTTTAAGAGACGAAATCCTAAAAACCGCTATGCTTTTTGATGTTATGGGCGGAGTGTCTAGAAGAGCTTGGGCAAGAAACGAGAATGCATTAGAAACAAGTAAACAGTATAATGAGTTAGACAATAATTCTCATATAACAATTCCATATTTAACAGATGAATTGTATATAAAGAATTTAGTAAACTCTAAATATAAAAAAGGCGGAAATTAGAAATGGCAAAAATAGTACAATGTGTTCCTAATTTTAGTGAAGGAAAAGACTTAGACAAAATTGAAAAAATCGTTAGTGTTCTAAAAAACAAAGATGGATTTAATCTAGTAAGTTATGAACCTGATGGAGACTATAACAGAACAGTAGTGACTCTGCTTGGAGATCCAATAAAAATAATTGAGGCTGTTGTCGAATTCACCGGAAAAGTGTTAGAGCATGTCGACATGAATTTTCAATCAGGAGAACATCCAAGAATGGGTGCTGTTGATGTTATTCCATTTATCCCTATTCAGGAAGTAACTATGGAAGAATGTATTGAATATGCAAACATAATAGGAAAGAAAATAAATGACAAATATGATATCCCGGTCTTCTTATATGCAGAAGCTGCAAAAAAGAAAGATAGAATCAGATTACCTAATATTCGTAAAGGTGAATTTGAGGGAATGAAAGAGAAAATAAAATTAGAAAACTGGATTCCTGATTTTGGAAAATCAGCAATTCATCCAACCTTTGGAGTTGTTGGAGTAGGTGCAAGAATTCCTTTGATTGCATACAATATTGATTTAGATACTAAGGACAGTAAAGTAGCATCTAATATTGCCAAGGCAATAAGAGGATCTAGTGGTGGATTTAAACACATTCAAGCAGGTCCAGTATACCTTGATAATAGAGGACATGTTCAAGTAACAATGAATATCCTAAATTATAAAAAGAATCCAATTTATCGTATTTTCGAAACTGTAAAAATGGAAGCTTTGAGATATCATGTAGAGGTAACTGCTTCAGAATTAGTAGGGCTATTACCAAAAGATTCTTTAGTAAGATCTATTAGATATTACTTCAAAGTAAATGGTTTAGATTTCGATAAAGAGATGTCAGTTGAAGACTTAACTATTAATGCAATTAAATATTTAAAATTTAGAGATTTTGATAAATTTAAGATTATAGAGGCTAACATATTATAAGGGGTGTTATTATGCAAGCAGATTTAATTATATATAATATCGGCTCATTACTTACCCCAATAGGGAAAGATAATGTTAAAGGAAATGATATGAGCAAAGTGTCTTCTTTTGAAGATGCATTCATTGCCATAAAAGATGGAATAATTATCGGGGTTAAAGAAGGTGACTATGATGAGTTTGCTGGTGATGGAACTTTCCTACATAACGCTCATGGAAACTTAGTAATTCCAGGTTTAATAGATTCACACACTCATCTTATACACGGAGGATCTCGCGAGAATGAATCCAAGATGTTGCTTGAAGGAAGTTCGTATTTAGATATCCTGAAAGCTGGGGGTGGAATTTTAAGCACTGTAAAAGCAACTAGAGAATCTTCTTTTAAAGAGTTGTATAATAAAGCATTGAAATCTCTTGATAAGATGTTGCTTTTTGGAGTGACAAGTATTGAAGCTAAAAGCGGGTATGGATTAAATTTAGAAACTGAAGTAAAACAATTAGAAGTCGCAAAAGAGTTAGATAAATTTCATCCAATAGATATCTATAATACATACATGGGAGCTCATACAGTCCCAAAAGAATTTAAGAATGATAAACCTGCTTATATAGAATCTTTAATTAGGGATATGAAAATAATTAAAGACAAAGGATTAGCAACGTTTATTGATGTCTTTTGTGAGGACAGTGTATTTACAAAAGAAGAATCAAAATATATTTTAAAACATGGAATAAGCGTGGGGTTAATTCCAAAAATTCACGCTGATGAAATAGTGTCAATTGGAGGAGCGAGTCTTGCTGCTGAAAT
The DNA here is from genome assembly GCA_964456195.1 of uncultured Candidatus Izemoplasmatales bacterium. Taxonomy (GTDB): domain Bacteria; phylum Bacillota_I; class Bacilli_A; order Izemoplasmatales; family Izemoplasmataceae; genus JAFGXW01. The sequence continues at coordinate 7,504 of CAYVZR010000034.1, forward strand.
TAACGCAAGCAGTGCTGATCATCTAATGGCGATAAGTAATGAAGATATAAAAATATTAGCAAATACAAATGTAATTGCTAATCTTCTTCCTAGTACTTCTTTCTATTTAAATAAAGATTATGCTCCAGCTAAGAAATTGATTGAAAGTGGATGTAGTGTTTCTATTTCAAGTGACTATAATCCTGGAAGCAGTCCAAGTGAGAATTTCCAATTCACAATGCAACTAGCTGCAAAGAAATTAAAAATGACATCAAATGAGATACTTAATGCTTCAACAATAAATGCTGCATATAATCTAAGAAT
>CAYVZR010000034.1:7906-11734 GCA_964456195.1 uncultured Candidatus Izemoplasmatales bacterium
AGTGTAAGTGCTCTTGCTAGCAGTATAGGAGTTTCTTTAACTAGGATGGTTGGGCATCTAACTATTAGTAAGAAAAAATTTAGAGCCTTGGATATTGAAGTCCAAAACAAGTTTAATACTGTATTAGATGATTTTTTGGTTATGAAATCAGAATTGATTTTCTTGGTTGATGAAGACACAGAAGCTTTTAACTTAATCATGAAAGCTTTTAAATTGCCGAAAGAAACTGATGAAGATAAAAAGATCAGAAAAGCTAAAATACTTGAAGGAACAATTGAAGCAATAAAGGTTCCATACATTGTTGCTAAGCTTTCTTATAAAGCACTTAAAAATATGGAGTTTATATTGAAGTACGGAAATAAGAATGCTTTGTCAGACATTGGGGTTAGTACACTGATGCTTTATAGTGGACTTGAAGGAGCTATATTAAATGTCAAAATAAACATACCTGGATTAACAGACCAACACTTAATTGATGAATATCAAAATTCAGTTTCAGAAATGCTTCTTGACGCAAAAAATATAAAAGATTTAATCTTAGAAAAAATTCATAATTTACTATAACTGTAAAAGTGATAATTTTATTATTCAGTTTTTAGAAATAGTGATAGAATGAATAAAGAGGTGAGAATTATGAAGGATTTTAATTTACTGTTAGATAATGATAATTTTGATGGAATAGTTGTTATACTAGATAACCATCTAATTATTCAAGACGCAAACAAAAATTTTCTAAATTTACTTGATTACGATAAAAGAGATATTATCAATAATCCTATTACAGATTTGATAATTCCTGATGAGAAATCAGTATTTTTGGATATGGCATATAAAAAAACATTATCGAATTTTATCAGTATAAAATTCTATCATAAATCCGGAGCTTTTCGTTTCTTTTCAATAACTATTTTAGATTTAGCTGAACACAGAATTGTGATTGGTAAAACCATCAAAAAGGAATTTATTGCAAATAATTTTGTTCATCATAATGAACTTCAAGTTGATATGAAGAAGCTATTTGAGAATATTGAAACTGATAATATTAGAGATTTTATTTCATTTAAAGATGATACGATTTCTTTAATGTTTAACTTATTACCAATTGAAGTGTGGATAAAAGACAAATTTGGTAAGTATATTTTTGGTAATGAAAAATATACAGCTGCTATTCATATGGAAATTAATGATATTTTAATGAAAGATGATTTTGAACTTTTCCATTCTGAAACAGCGAAAGCTTTTTTATCAACTGATTTAAAATCTATTGAGTCGGGGAAGTCGCTTAGTTATTCTTTTGAAACCAATAGTAAAAATCTAGCAGGTAGTGCAGAAGTTACTAAAATACCAATCTATAACAAATATAAAAAATATATCGGAATATTAGGATTTAGTATTGATACAACTCACATTAAAAGTGGTGAAAAAGAAATCGTAAACGAGAATACTAGATTGAAGGAAATTTTAGGTGCTACTGGAAGTCTCGTGTTTGAAATGAATTCGGATGGAGATATTACATATTATACGGGAAAACTTTCAAGTGACCTTGGTTTTGATAACGATAATTCAAATTCAATTAGTATTTTTTCTTTGATTCCGAAATCTTCAGAGCTGACTGAAAAAATAGCACTTGCATATAATGGAGTTCCTGTTAGTTTTCAAGCTAATATACATGGAATTGATGTTAAATTTAGTCTTGTTCCAAAAATAGATAAAGATGGTGCAAATAAAATAATTGGGTTTGGAAACAAAGTTAAGAGGAGCAATAATAATGAATAAGTTAGTACAATCATACATTGAATCTATAACCTACTTATTTCCACAAGGGCTAGTTGTCCTTAATAGCAATTTTGAATTGATACACACTCATGAAAATTGTAATGAAGAATGTTTCAAAGAATGTGTTGAAAAAGTAAAGAATAGTACTGATGACAATATCGATATAATTTTATGCAATGGGAATAGTATTAAATCATCAAAAATTGAAATTAATAATGAGTTTTATTACTTCATATCTATTGATAAAATCGATTCAAATCCAAATAATTATCAAGACGCTTTACTAGCTAAGATTTCATTTTTTTTGAATGATCTTCCAGATGGGATAGCAATTCTTAAAAATGATCATGTAATTTTTAGGAATGATAATGTTGCAGAATTATTAGGACTTTCAAATAATGAAAAGGATACATTGCACTATTCTGGATTTTTTCAAAGTCCCGACCATCTTGACAAATTTAAAAACATCATTATGGATAAGAATAAGGGTAGTTTAGTCTTCCTTCTAAAAACTAAAAAAGGCGAAGATAAATGGGTTAAATCTAACTTGAATAAAGTTGAACTTAATGATGATATTTATCATATTGTTTCAGTAAATGACATAACCGAACAAGTTCTTCAATCAGAGTTGCACAGAATAGAAAAAGATTATTTAAGTCTAACTTTGAAAGCTATTCAAGAAGGTGTTGTGATTTGTAACCAAGAAGGAAAAATCTCTTTGTTTAATAGTATAGCTTCGAAAATCACAGGGTATAGAGATGAAGAGGTTTTAAATAAAGATATAAATGAATATCTAAGGCTAATTGACAGAAATGAAAATATTATTAATTGCTCTGTTGAAAAAGAAGATTTTAAAGATGATGATGTACTTATTGAATCTGTAGATGGGCTTTTTAGACATATTAGTTTGAGCTCTTCAAAAATCATAGATGACGAAGGGAATATACTCGGGAAAGTTGTTATTATGATCGATACTTCAGAAGCGAAAAAGAAAGAAAAAGAGATATTGTATTTAAGTTATCATGATATTCTTACAGGCTTATACAATAGAACTTATTTAGAATTTGAACTTAAACGTCTTGATACATTGAGACAATTACCATTCTCAATTATGATGGGGGATGTAAACGGACTTAAAATAACTAATGATGTTTTCGGACATGATGCTGGAGATAATCTTTTACGTAAAGTTGCGGAAGTTCTTAAAAAAGCATGTAGACAAGAAGATATAATCGGTAGATGGGGTGGAGATGAATTTATCATTCTTTTACCTAATACTTCTGAAGAAGAAACGTATGTAGTTATGAAAAGAGTTATTAGAGAATTTGAATCTTTAGATCAAAGAGATTCAATAAATGGACTCTTACCAAATATATCTATTGGGTATGGGGTAAAAACCAGCTCAGAAGAAGACATATATGATACATTAAAAATTGCTGAAAGTAATATGTATAAAAGAAAAATGTTAAGCAAAGAAAGTATGCATAGTTCAATTATTACTTCTATGAAATCATCACTACATGAAAGAAGTAATGAGACAGAGGAACATGCTAATAGATTATTTGAGTTATGTAATAAAGTAGGAAAAAGATATAATTTAACTGCTGATAAATTTAATGATTTAGAATTGTTATGTATGCTTCATGATATTGGTAAAATCGGGATATCTGATTCAGTATTAAAAAACCCAGGCAAACTAAATAAAAAAGAGTGGGAGGAAATGAGAACACATCCTGAAATAGGATATAGAATTGCACAATCAACACCAGAACTTAAGAAGGTTGGGAAATACATATTAAGCCATCATGAAAGATTTGATGGAACTGGTTATCCAAAAGGGTTATCAAAATATGATATTCCATTATTAAATAGAATATTAAGTGTATCTGATGCATATGATGCAATGACAAATGATAGAACATATCGTAAAGCTATGAGTGCAGAAGAAGCTATTCAAGAGATTATTGATAATAGCGGTACTCAATTTGATCCAGATGTTGTAAAAATATTTTTAGATATATTATAAAAAAAAGCTCGAATTATCGAGCTTTT
>CAYVZR010000035.1:0-11630 GCA_964456195.1 uncultured Candidatus Izemoplasmatales bacterium
TAATGCTATAATTACTTGGAATAGATTACTTGAAAGTCCAATACCAAGCATACCTAATGTAAGCAAAATTAACCCAAATAATATTGTTCCTCCTTTTAAAAGCAATCTTAAACGATGGAAAATTATTCCTAAAAAGAAAGAACATAAAGTTGCAACTGAAATCAGAAGGCCTGTAGTGAAGCCTCCACCAAGATTATTTGTTAAAACAAAGTAACCTAACCCCGAAGGAACTGCATAAAAAGTAATAATCATCATATAATGGGTAAGTCCTATCATCCACACATTTTTATTAATATGAATTTTGTGTGTTTCTTTTGGAGGAATATCTTGATTTGGCAAATAAAAGATAACTAAAAGTAAAACGACAAAAGCAAGTATGTAAACCAAGAAAGGATATCTCCAGCCATATACTGTTAATAAACCAGCGAGCATTGTAGCTATTATCCCACCTAAGTTATTAAAGGCAGATGAGTATCCCATCATTTTTGATCTTTCATCGCCTGTAAAAAAATCTGCGATAAGGCCTCTTGTTAAAGGAATAAGAACACCTATCCCAATTCCCATCAAAGCTCTAAATAATAACAAAAGATAAATTGAATTTTGTAATGCTCCACCCAATCCACCAATTAAATATAAGGATAACCCTATATATAATAAATGTTTCTTTTTAACGCGAAAAATCAACCTACCTGTAATCAAAGTTACAGGAATAATAAAGATAGCAGGCAAAGCAATTACCATCTTAATCATCAATTCACTTGAATTGCTAAAATATTCACCAATATATGGTAAGGCAGGTGAAACCGCAGCACTTGACATAATAATAAGAAATGAAATACTTAAGATAGCAATTTTTTGTTTTTTATTCATTGACGTCACCTTATTCTCTTTCTTCATTATAACAAATTCAAAAATAATAATAACTATTTTACCAAAATTGCTATTGTATGTTTTATATATCAACAGTTATTACTATTTATTGAAGAACTCGTTGTAACATTTCTAGTTGCAACACATTATATGCATATGATGAAATCAATTAAAGAGAAGATTTATAGTCTTGAATTAAGTCATCATATCTCTTATCAAATTCAATATCTACTTCTTGTAGTTTTGGGTTATCTAACAGTCTACGAACTGCTTTTTTTACAATAGAACTATACTCTGTTATAGAAATCCAATTAGGAGCTACACTCTTAATTTTACTGTTATCAAAAATTGCGCTATCTTTTTTATCTCCATATAGTTCACCCTTAAATTCAGGGAAGTATTTAAGTATATAATCAGTTGGTATTTTAATAACATTAGGTAATGTACCTACTGCTTCACAAATCATCTCATTTAATCTTTCCCAAGTATATACTTTTTCACTTGTTAAATGATAATACTCTCCATAGGTAGCTTCATTTCCCAAAATATCAACAAAAGCTGAAGCAAAATCTTGATTATAAGTGAGTGTCCATAGACTCTGCCCATCATCTGGTAAAATGATTGGTTTGTTTTGTAACATTCTATTAATTAATGTATACGGTTTTGTTCTACTCTTTAACTGTGAAATTAACATTTCATCGTTATATGTATGAGATGGCCTTATAATAGTTACATTGAAGTTTGGATTGTTAACAGTTAAAAGATATTCTTCACATTTCTTTTTATTTTCACTATACTCCCAATAAACGTTACCTAAAGGTACTTCTTCAGTAATAGGTAAGTAAGGAGTTGGTTTAAAATAAGCAGATGCACTACTAATAAATACATATTGTTTTGTGAAACCATTAAACAACTCATAATCACGTTTGACATGATCAACCGTAAAACTAATCCATTGGACAATAGAATCAAAATACTGACCTTTTATTGCTTTTTTTACTTCATCTGGTTTGTATATATCTCCTTGAAGAAAAGTTATTCCTTCTGGTAATTTATCATTACGTTTCCCTCTATTTAAAACATAGAGATCAATACCTCTATCAATAGCCATTTCGCTTACAGCTGTGCTAATGACTCCAGATCCTCCAACAAATAATACTTTCATATATAACCTCCTGTAATTATAATATTTTATTATGTAACATGTAATTATTATAACATTTATTAGTAATATATTAATTATATAACCAATATACGATTCAAGGATTTTTGAAAGTATTTTTCAGCATATTCATATTCTGCATATTCTTCGTTCGGTTATTTATTAAATATTAAAAAGTTTTAACTAAAAATAATAAGCAAAATACAAAGGAAATAAGTTATCTTTTCGACAACATTTCTGTATCTTAGACTTTTTGTAGTATAATGAAATACTAATAAACAATTTTGGATTCATACTTGGAGGAATCAATAATGAGTAATCAAATAATTTTAGATGTACACGAAAAACCTAAAACGAAAATTAGATGGATTTTTATGAGTCTGCAACATGTATTCGCTATGTTTGGGGCAACTGTGTTGGTTCCCATTCTTACAGGATTGCCTGTTGGAGTAACTCTAGTTGCTAGTGGCGTTGGTACATTAATATATATTGCTTTTACTAAAGCAAAATCACCTGTTTTTTTAGGTAGTAGCTTTGCTTTTATTATTGCTATACAAAATGCTACAGTAGAACTGCCAGATGGCTCATTAGATTTTAGTGCAGCTTATTTTGGTTTAATGGCCGTTGGTCTAATATATGTTATTGTTGGTCTTATTATTAAGTTTGTAGGTAGTGGATGGTTAGAAAAACTATTACCACCTGTAGTAGTTGGTCCAATGATTATGATTATTGGTTTAGTGTTAGCCCCAGTTGCAATTCAAAAGGCTGGGTTGATTGGTGGCGGAGACTTAGTCTCACCTTTAATCGCTTTAATTACTTTTTCAACAGTAATCGTGGTCAGTATATATGCAAAAGGATTGTTGAAAATAATACCATTTTTAGTAGCCATAATAGTAGGTTATATTATATCAATAATTTTTGGTGCCGTTAATATAGTTGAAGAATTTACGGGAGCAACTCCTTTTGTAATTCCAAATTTCAATATTATTGGTACATACGCTGTCGACCTTTCTGCGGTATTAGTATTTATACCTATTGCTTTCGTAACAATTGCTGAACATATCGGTAATCACACAGTTTTAGGTCAAGTTATTGGCAAAGATCTATTGAAAGATCCTGGGCTTGACAACACATTGTTTGGTGATGGTGTTGCTACTTTTGTTAGTGCAGCTATGGGTGGTCCAGCAAATACAACATATGGAGAAAATACAGGTGTTGTAGCTATGACTAAAGTAGCTAGTGTTTGGGTTACAGGCCTAGCGGCTATATTTGCTATCTTACTTGGTTTTTTTGGTTATATCCAAGTATTTATACTTAGCATACCTGATGGAGTTTTAGGCGGCATTACAATCGTTCTTTATGGATTGATAGCAGGAAACGGTGTAAAAGTGTTAGTGGAAGAACGAGTCAACTTATCAAACATGAAAAACCTAATTATTGTAGGAGCTATGCTTGTAATAGGATTAGGACAAGCTTCAATAAATTTAGGATCATCTGTTTCTTTAAGTGGTATGAGTTTAGCTGCATTAGTTGGAATTATACTTAATGTAATCCTTAATCCAAATAAAGTAAAACTTAGTGAAAGACCCAAACAAACAAGTAAATAAATGAGAAAAACCCAAAGGATTACAATATTTCCTTTGGGTTTTATATATATTAAGATGAAGGAACAATTCTAGCCCTCATCAATTACTGAAAAATTGTAATTGTTTTTGATACACAAAATAAAAGAGGAATAGGTTAATATTTACCTTTATTATACAATTTAATAATAAAAAAACAGATTATCGATATTGTACGATAATCTATTTTTAGTTGATTTTAATTCTAACAAAGATTTTTCAAAAATCACAGATTTTAAGATTAATCAGCGCAGATAACCTCATCTACAGTATATCCATTTAATTCAATTGTTATACTCTCTATAACCACTTCTTCAGTAGGTGCATCACCATATCCGGTTGAAATACTAGCTAAGTCGTCTAATACATTAAACCCGCTAATCAATCCACCAAATCCCGCATAGTCACCATCTAAAAAACTACTATTATTATGTACGATAAAGAATTGGCTTGTTGCACTATCTTTTACAGATGTTCTTGCCATTGATATTACTCCACGATAATGTGATAAATCGTTAGTCACATCATTTGATGAAAATTCACCTTTTATAGAGCATCCTGTATCTGATATTATTCCACCTTGAATCATAAAATCTTCTATAATTCTATGAAAAGTGCTATCAGAATAAGATTCTTCTTGAATATAACTTATAAAATTATCTACTGTGTTTTTAGCCACATCAGGAAATAATTGTAATTGCATTTCTCCTATACCTTCTACAGTAATGGTAACAACTGGATTAGTATCACTTAAATAGGAATAGTAAGGTAATGCTGATAAATCAACATCTTCTTCTACACTATTACCATTTGCTCCACATCCAGTTAATGTTAGTACTAATAATACAGCGATAATACAAAATCGTTTCATTTATAATGTCCTCCAATTACTATTGTTGTCATATCTATTAATACTTACTAATTCAAATATTTACTTAGGTAGGTTACAGATATAAAGTGCGTTATACTTATTCAATGATAAAACTGTTACATTATTAAAGAAGTCGGAAAGTTCAGCCTTAACCTCTTTAATATAACTAAAATAATTTCCACCTTCTAGAAACTCTATTATATCTATTCCAATATTGCGATTTTGACTGTATTCAAAAAACATTACTTTATCTTTTGTGACACGTTTCATCTCTTCATACATAACAATTCTTTCCTGTTTTTTCAATCCGTGAGCAACATAAGAAGCTAAAGATACATCAAATGATTTATCTGCCATTTTAAATCCATTTAATACATTTCCTATAACATAATTAATATTCTGTTGTTTAGCTTTTTTTTTAGCTATTTTTATCATGCCTTTTATCGGGTCTACTCCTGTAACTGAATATCCCAATTCTGCCAAGACAGAAGACAAAGCTCCTGTTCCACAACCTACATCCAGTATTGTTTCACAATTTTCCAAAACTAATTTTTCTTTTATTAAGTCGATTTTTTGTATAAATTTTCGTTTTTGTGAATAATAAAACAACCCATAAATAGGCGCTATTAATTGAAATATATATGGATGATTTCTCTTGGATTTCATAATAAGCTCCTATGTTAACTTTGTTTTTGTATTATACCATAGTCTTCATTGAATAAACTTAAAGAATATGAATCCTTTTAGGTTAAGAAAGTTACTAAGAATGTCATTAATCAAGAAAAGATGATGAAAAATAACTATTTCCACCATCTCTTTATATTTTTAAATTCGAATTCCTAAAACTAGCGAATCCCTGTAGCTTTATTCAACATAGCTCAAAACAACAGTTCTACTGTTTGGATTCCAGTCCACGTCCCAACCTACTGGAATCGATGAGGCAACCACATTAATGGTTAATTCTGAATTTGTATTTGCAAATACATTTGACCCCATTGTATCCACGGAAACTGGAATAATAATAGTGCTTAGATTAACACAATGATTAAACGCAGAATTTCCTATGCTAAGAACACCTTCAGGGATAATAATAGATATTAAATCCCAATTGCCTTCAAAAGCATTTTCTCCTATCGAAGTTAATTGCGAATTAGCTTCAAAGGTAATTGTTGTTATATGGTAAGCTCCATTAAATGTTCTATCTTCAATCTGAGTAACAGTTGCTGGAATGTGTACACTTGTGATCATCGTATTATATTCAAAAGCTTTGTTTAAAATTCGATTAACCACCATTCCGTCTAGAGTATTCGGAATGATAATATCTGTTTCAATATTACTTGTAGAAAGCCCTATAATAACGGCATTTCCTGTCGATAATAACGCATAAGTAAAAACTGCATTTTCCTTTATTTCTTGTGTTCCTAAAACTACACTGCAATCCCATGAGTTCCAAGTTGAATCCCATCCAGCAGGAATGTTTTCTGCTTCTACAAATATTGTTAATTCCCAGCAACTATCAAAGGCATTGGTTCCTATGGAAACTATACTTGACGGTAGAAAAATCGATTTCAATACGTCTCTTCCAGCCAACGCAGAGTTTCCTAAATGTGCAATCATACTTCCTTCTTCAAAAATAAAATATGCCATTTTTGAATCGTTTGCAAATGCATAATCTCCGATACTTGTAACGGAAGCTGGAATAATAATTCCGCTTAGATTGGATGCACTACTAAATGCATAATCTCCGATTGATTGTAAAACACTATTTTCTTCAAATGTTACATTAACTAAAGAATAGAAATGTTCAAAAGTGTGGGCATCAATAGCTAATAAAGTATTTGGAATTGTTAAATCTGTTAATAATGTAACTTCTATAAACGCTCCGTTAGATATTGATGTTACTCCGTTTGGAATGACATAATTAGTATCAATTTTACCGGATGGATACTGCACTAAACGAGTTTCATCATAATTAAATAAAACACCGTTTTCAGACATAAAATGAAGGTTATTTGCATCAACTTCAATACTTAAAAGTGTTGATATAGCAGCAAATGCTGCTCTGTCAATTATTTCTACTGATGCCGGAATCATTAGGCTTGTAATTTCTGTATTATAAAAGGTAAATTCTCCAATACTTATTAATTGGCTATTTTCCTCAAAAATCAATGAAGTTATTGTACTATTACAAAATGCATATCTTCCTATTGAAGTAACACTTGAAGGAATCGTAATTGTAGTAAATGAATATGTACCATAGAAGGATTCATTACCTATACTAACTAAACTACTTGGTAAGATAATATCTGTTAGAGCAGTTGCCCCCCAAAAAGCACCAAATGCAATGTCCGTTAGTGAATCTGGAAAGGCAATTGTGGTTAATGATGTGTTACTATCAAATGCATGATGTCTTATTGTCTCTAATTGACTTCCTTCCTCAAAAGTTACCGTTACTAATAAACTATTGTAACCAAAAGCAGTTGCACCTATTGTAATAACACTTGAAGGAATAAAGACACTTGTCATATTCGAATTTTTAAATCCTTCGTCTGCTATTTCTGTAACCAGAATACCTTCATGTCTCTTAGGGATAATAATATCAGCTAAATCATTTGCAGCACCTAAGGAGACAGAATAATATTCGTCATTTAAAGTAAATAATAAGCCTTCAGTTCCCCAATCAGCATATAATGTAATATTCTTTGCAGGCATAGTACTAAACTCGTAGAAATCAGTTAATTCAATTTTTTCATACCAACCTGCGAATGTATACCCGGTTTTTGTAGGATTGTTTGGCCCAATTATCAATGTTGCATAATCTTGAGTGATTGGAGCTATAACACTTTCATCATTTGTAACAAATGTAATTGTATATTGATTAATTGTCCATTTTGCATAAAGTGTGATATCTTCCGCTGGCATTGTTCCAAAAACATAGAGTGTAGTAAAACTAGAGTCATCATACCAGCCATTAAGTGAATAACCTGTTCTTGTTGGTTCTGTTGGTTTTGTTACAGTTGTTCCAAAGTCTTGGGTTAGGGCTGTAACTGCTGAGCCTAGATTTGAATTAAAGGTTAACGTATACTCATTTGCATTCCATTTTGCATACAAAGTCATATCTTCCGCTGGCATTGTTGTAAATGTATATGCTGTATTTAATTCAATATCACTATACCAATCAATAAAGGTATAACCTATTCTTGTTGGCTCTGTTGGTTCTGTTACTGCTGTTTCAAAGTCTTGGGTTAAAGCTGTAACTGCTGATCCTAGATTTGATTCAAAGGTTAGTGTATTCTCATTAATTTCCCACTTAGCATATATCATGATATCTTCTACAGGCATGGTTGTAAATATATATGCCGTAGTCAATTCAATATCACCGTACCAATCAATGAAAGAATACCCTGCTCTTGTTGGTTCTGTTGGTTCTGTTACAGTTGTTCCAAAATCTTGGGTTAAAGCTGTAACTGCTGATCCTAGATTTGACTCAAAGGTTAATGTATACTCATTCGCATCCCATTTTGCATACAGAGTGATATCTTCCGCCGGCATTATTGTAAATGTATATGCGGTAGCCAATTCAATATCACTATACCAATCAATGAATATGTATTCTTCTCTTGTTGGTTCTGTTGGTTCTGTTACAGTTGTTAAATAGTCTTGAGTGATTGCTGTAACAACAGATCCTAGATTTGACTCAAAAGTTATTGTATATTCATTCACTTTCCATTTCGCATACAAAGTAATGTCCGCGATAGGAATACTTGTTAAAGTAAACTCTATTTCATAAGAGTCACTCAAATACCAACCATCAAATGTATATCCAGTTTTGGTTGGCTCTGGAAGCACTGTGCTTTCTCCCTCCAAATAAATGCCATCCGCAACAGTTATTCCACCCATACTATTAAAAGCAATATCATAGGTTAATACCGTTGTAACAGCAGTTGTAGTAACTGCTGCTGTTGTTGTAGTAGTTGTACCTCCACCGAATAAATCACAACCCAGTAAAAACATCGTTAGAAATCCGAGCATAAAAATAATCGAAAGTTTTCTTTTCATTACATTAATTCTCCTTTTCTTTATTTATATAAATTGACATATTAAAAAATCTATCATAAGAGTTAAAAACATAAAAAAAATAAAGTGAACATTCTCTAGAATAAAAGTTAATTAGGGTTAAAAAGAAAACGCTAGGACGAATAAGAGATAATGTGAAGTAATTACTCTTGCTGACCTAGCGAATATTAATCTAAAGATTCAATTTAATTATTTAAAAAAAAAAAAATATATATGTACATAATTTAAATTCATTTTATCATGTTAATAAAAAATACACAATATGATGTAGAGAAATATAAAATTAATTTAGAATAAGATTTTTGTTTAAATACTGTATGGAATTATAGAATTATATACAAAATAAAAAAAATATTTAAAAACAACTCTAAAAAGTTGTAACTAAAAATTATACGATTCAGTATAACATTCATAGTTACAAATTGTTATCTTATATATATGATGATGAATTTTGCCACTATTTATAAATCATACAAATCCTAAATTAATCTTGATTTGTATTTAAACATGTTTTCCAAATCTTTTTAGCTTTTTGGAAGATGTAGTACCCTTATAGAAACTAAAAATATATTTCCATAATTTTTTTGGTAAATTATGAGTAAAAAGTATTTTCTTTGTGAAGGTGGATTAAATAATTATTGTTTGATACAATATTTATAAAGATTGCTATTACAAAATTATTTATCTACCATAGAAATCAATATTATTGTTTGTAATGATTTTAAACTAAATAGTTAGGAGATTATTCTGTATAAAAAAAAATTTAAGTGTTCTAAGTATACAATTCTAATAACTCTGTTGGTATCTTGTTCTACTCCTGTTAAATAAAATGAAACAGAGCTTTTATCTGTATCAAGCATATATACGGAATCTTTTTTGATCAATGATTTCGGCCATATATACAATGGCTTTTCAAATCAAAAAAAGGATTCTCTCTCGCTAGAAAACCTTCAAGAGCCTTGGTTAAGTACCATTGAAACCCAAGGTGCTTTTATCAAAACTTATGATGTAACTATCAGTTATTCAGAACAATATGCTATAACAATTACCGCTACTATCAAAAACTTTAAATAATCTATAAGGAGGATTGTAATATGTACTTAGAAACAAAACGATTAAAGCTTGAAAAATTTCAAACTGGTGATGAACAATTATTATTTGATCTCGATAGTAATCCCAATGTCATTAAATACGTTGGAGGAGAGAGAGCTAGTATTGAAGTATATCGTGATACTATAATAAACTACCTAGATTTCTACTCTTTAAATAGGGATTGCGGGTTTTTTAAAGTAATTTATAAAAACACAAATGAATTTATTGGCTGGTTTCATCTCAGGCCCGAACAGGACAATCCAGATGATTTTTCCCTACTAGAACTTGGATATCGATTAAAAGAAGAATTTTGGGGACAAGGATTAGCTACTGAAGGAAGCGAAGCTCTGTTGAAAAAAGCATTTACGGATCTTCACGTAGATATTGTTAGTGCAATGGCTTATCATGAAAACAAAGCCTCTTTTCGAATCATGGAAAAGATTGGAATGTCTTTTATAAGTGAATTTATGTTTATGGGTTTGTACTTGCTATATAAATATCAGATTACCAAAGAAGAATATTCTGAATAACCTTTATAAAATATAAACCCGATATCATTTTTCGTCTTGACAAAATCATTTCATAATTTTATAGTATTGCTATAGAATCATTCATGACATCTATTAATTATAATCATTATAGTGAAACATTTTACTAAACAATATAAGGGGGATTTATGAAGAAAATATTACTTGCTTTTACATTCGGCTTTTTTCTAACAATGCTTATTGCGTGTTCCACTACTGAAACTATTGAAAGTACTACAGAAGGAACTACATTTTATATGGTCGGATTTGTTGTTTACGAGTACGAGGGATTTTATATAGATTCTGTTAATGTTGAAAAAGGACAATTACTAACTGAACCAACAGCTCTTTCCATAGAAGGCTATACCTTTGATGGGTGGTTCAAAGAATATACTTTTACTAATCCGTGGGTATTTGAAACAGATACAGTAACAAGCAATTTAACATTGCATGCAAAATGGACGCCAATTCAAGTTGTCCCACATTTAGATAGTGAGATTTCATTCATATCTGGATATTGGGCTTCAGGTCAAACTTCAATTACAACTACAAATGCTGATATGGACTTCCTAAATGGATATGCTGCATCACAACCTCAATCAAAAACTCATTATGAAAATGTGAACAGTATAATTATTGATGCAGGATACCAACTAAAAGTCATTTTCTTAAGTTATGATGGTTATGGCAATTATAGTGTCGTTTACTGCACAGCTCCTATGGCAGGAACAATTTTTTTAGATGAAACTTTCTGGGGAGATTATGATTATATTGCATTTAACATTTCTTCAGTACCCTCAAATGACTTATCAGATTCGCTTGACTTATTGCCACTTTTAGTTAGTTTTGTAGAAGAAGAGTAACATAATTACATATTAATATAATTTTACTAATTTAATCAAAATAATACCTAAAGACATATATGAAGCAAAGAAAAATTTTCTTTGCAGATTAAATGTCTTTTTTACTTGTCAAGTTATCAAAAAAATGTAACATTAGAAAAGACCAACCATCTTAAAACAAGTCTTTTGCTAATTGTGGCGATTATCCAAGATTAAAATCTTTTAATATAGACGTGGAAGATATGTGAGTTAAGTCAATTAATTACATTCTTATTCCTTTCCTCAATTGAAAGCTTCATATACTTATTTCTTTTGGTTACTGACATTTCTGTCTTCTACTTTCCTTTTAATTATATCAAAAAGACATACTAGATATCTTATTATCCAATATGTCTTTTTGATTATTGTTGTCCTTTTTAAGGAAACACTTTTTTTGTTGTAACATTTTTAATTGCAACTCGATAAGCTATGCATATGATAGTTAACTAATCGAAAGTCAAAATTATTTATTTCAAAAAAAAATCGAGAAAAATCTCGATTTTTATGTATTATAGTATTTAGCTTGCG
>CAYVZR010000036.1:0-11318 GCA_964456195.1 uncultured Candidatus Izemoplasmatales bacterium
CACCTTTAACTAGTAACGACTGAGAATGATTCTTATTCTTCCAATTCAATAACTCATTATATATTTTTCTTTTCATATTATCACCCATCATCATTATATCATTCCCCAGTGAAAGGTGCAAGTATTTAAATATATTCCCCTGTAAAAGGTGCTATTTACTAAGATTATTCAGCTGTAAAAGGTGCGTATCCTTATACTAAATAGATTTTTCATAACCCGAGAACTATTAACTAAGTTGTCCTAGAACTACTACTTACTCAATATAAACGAGCAATACTAATAGTCATTCTCCTTTTATCACCATAAAAACTTAATTTCTCAACTCCCAAAGGATCATATATGCGTATTCCGCATATGTGCTTCATATTCTAACTCAAAATCATACAACTCAAAAATTAGAACATATTGTGATATTTATCAAAAAATAAAATTATTAACTTTCATTTCATGTATAATAACTTTCTAAAATGAAAGGTGGTAATTATGAATTACACAAACGAAGAAAAACAAATTATTGTTAATAAGTATTTAAACGGTTTTCCAGCAACTACCATTTCAAAAGAGGAAAATATTTCAAGAAGTACTTTGTATAATTGGATATTTAAGTTTAAGGAAGTCCCTATCAGCAAGGCTAATATTAGTAATAGTCAGATACATAAAGACAAAATTAAGCTTGAACGATTAGAAAGAGAAAATAGTATCTATAGTTTTGTAATTAGAGAGTTGAACCTATCTAGCCATGAAAAATTAAAATTTGCAACTTCATTAGAAAATAAATACTCAGTTCATTCAATCTGTAAAGTTTTGAACTTGCATAGATCAACTTATTATCACAATAAATATAGAAAACCAAAAATTACAAAGATTGATAAAGATGATGAAGTTTACAAACCCATCATTAAAGAAATTTTTCAAGAATCTAAAGGAAGATTTGGTTCAAGAAAAATTAGAAAAATCATGATTAAAGATGGTTATATTATAAGTGAACGTCGAATTACAAGATTAATGAAAGAAATGGAGTTAATCGTTAATCAAAAGAGTAAAAACTATAATGAGGCACATAAAAGAAAATACTTTTCAAAACCAAACATCATCAGTAAATTAGATTCAAATACAACAATCAATATGATTTGGATTAGCGATATCACATATATAAAAATTAATTCAAAACACTACTACTTACATGTAATTATTGACATCTACTCTAGATTTATAATTGATTACACTCTGTCAAAAAATATGGAAGCGATAAATATTGTTAGATTGTTTAAAAAAGCATACATTAAAAGAAACAAACCTAAGAACTTGATATTCCATAGTGATCAAGGAGGACAATACAAATCATCTATCTTTAAGAAATGCTTAACCAAGCATAATGTAACACAGTCATATTCTAAAACTGGTTGTCCATATGATAATGCAATATGTGAAAGTACATTTGCTAGTTTGAAGAAAGAAGAAATATATCGATTTCTATATAAAGACTTTAATGAATTGAAAGAATCAATTGACGAATACGTACATTTTTTCAATTACAGGCGTCCACATGCATCTCTAAATTATGTAACACCTAATGAATTTGAAGAAAACCTCTAAACAAAGACATAGAAAAGACCATCAATTTATGATGGTCTTTCATTTAAATAGTAACTTGTCCAACTTTTTGTGTACAAAATACTATCAGCATTCCAATGGTGGAGTTGAGTTTGCACCAACCCCTGTCCAATAATAAAGAGCAATACTATCTATTTCTATATTTATATTCAATATCAGAACAAAATATTCAAGTCATAGTCAACAATGATTGTTTTCCCATTCTCATTTAGAAATATATATTCATCAGTGTAGAAATAGATTTCTAGATTAGTTATTGAGATTCTCGTATTACTTAGACTGAGAACAGTTATATTTTCAGAAATATCACTAACACTGCAACCTTTGTTAGTTATTACAAGATTAGCACCCATATTATTAGGCACAATTTCACATTCTAAATTTGTACTAAACAATTCTTCCAAAGTTTCTACATCATAGTGCGTTTTCTGTTCTTCAAAATGAACTTCAATTGTTCTATTCAAGAATAATTCATATGATTGAATTTGAGAATCGAAATCAACAATTTTACCAACAGTTCGAATTGATGCGTCATTCTCAACATATTGTATATATGTAGCGGATAACGGAATTATATCAGTGTTTTTTAATGGGATTTCTAATACGGGTGTCAAATTATCTTTAGTGAAAACTTTGTAATTATTTGAACAGAACATTGTAATATATTTACCTTCAAAATTAAGAATCGAGGAGCAATCATCAATATTAGTCAACGTTCCATCTTTGATATCCGCAAAAATTACATCACTATTTGGATTAATTAAGAAGTAATCATCAAAATCATCCATGTATATATAGTCTGGGTATATACTTACGTCAAAGATATCAACAACAATATTACTTTCTAAATCCTTTGCATACATATAGTGATCCTTTTTGTAAATTATAGACTCATCAGATACGGACAAAACCTCATCATAATTATCATCAAAAACAATATCAAACGATTTATTTAATACTATTTGCTTATCATCTTGCATAGCAATATAATAATCATTACTTTTCCGTATAATTCTGTATTCAACATTTAAAAACAATCCTGATTGAATGTCGTAAATTGTGCCTTGGTTTTCATATGAGTAAATCTTATTTGCATCATTTGAAATAATTATTTTACTGTAACTTTCAAATTCAACTATCAGATTGTTGTTTCTGTCAATAACACCTTGTTTATAATCACCATCTTCATAGTATGCAACTCTAAAATATTCAATATCATTACTGAAATCTATTGTGTCATCAACATATAAGTCTATACCAGAATCAATTCTAGTATAAATCTCAGGAATTACTATCTCAAAATCTGAGTTTACTAATCCTTGAACATTTTTACTATCACTTACACAATATGTTCTATAAAGTGTTCCACTGTTCTCAACATTTTCATTAACTTCTATTGTACATTCATTATTTTCTTGAAATAAAGCACATCCTGATAAAACACCTAATATAATCAGTAACAGTACTATATTAACAATCCTCTTCATATTATCACCTTCCAAAATATATTATAACACATTTTGATTAATTCCCTCTCCTCCCTTAGAAGTTTTATAGGAATATTTTAATTTCAATTTACGATCATCATAAGGTACCAATAAACCTGTTACACCAGTTTCATACATCTATTTCGGACGCGGGTTCGACTCGTTAAAATTTTCATTTTCCCTATTGCAATAGGGCTTGCGAGAAAAAACACCGATTTTTTGGTCAATTTTCACTATAATTTTGGGCAAATAAAAAACCGGAGATTCCATTAACGGCTATTTAAAGCCATCTGAAATCTCCGGACGCGGGTACCATTGGTGGAGTTGAGGGTCCCTGACGGGTACCCGCGTCCACTACAAAATTCAACTCAAAATTTCCTTAATTTTAGAACTGGAATACTTCCTACCTCTAAGCAATTTTGGAGCACTCTTTGAAAAGTCACTCTTCATTTTATAAATGTTGATTCCTTTTTCACTAGCGATTTGGACTATCATTTTTTCATAATCAAAACTAATAAATTCACCTAGAATAATCGATTTGGGTTTTAGTGGTGCATATAATCCAAAATCTGACTTAAATGTATTGAAAAGTGTTCCATCTGTATTAGGCACTACAAATCTCCATTCTTTTTCATACTTCCAGTCTTTTTTCTTCATATACAAAGAAGTGGTATTCATTGCAATAGATTTTGAAAATTCAGTCTCTTTTACACTTTTCTTTATGTAGTTCAAGATATACTTTGGATAAGCAAAATCAATTTTTGATGTGATATCATCAATATTTAGTGTACTCATATAGAAAAGCTCTTTCTTAATTACATCTGTAAGTAAATAAGTT
Source organism: uncultured Candidatus Izemoplasmatales bacterium (assembly GCA_964456195.1). Lineage (GTDB taxonomy): Bacteria > Bacillota_I > Bacilli_A > Izemoplasmatales > Izemoplasmataceae > JAFGXW01. Next base: position 3,940 of record CAYVZR010000036.1, read on the forward strand.
GCATTATATTTTCCATTCTCATAAATTACTGGTACAACACCATATACAGAAGAGTTTTCACTAAGCATCTTTGAAACATTATCATAATCTGTTTCAAAAAGTTCAAAATTATGTTTATAAAACTCAGCTATTGCATCCTCAAACTTATTGACTATATCATTCCTAGCCTCTAGTAAAGTCTGATATTCATATTCCAGAACAAAACCCTTTCCCGAATTTGCATAATGAGCCCACATTACCTCATTATCATATTTCTCAGACATACATGCAATTAATGAAGATGATTTCATAACGTTCATCAAAACGTTTGTGTAATAATTGATTATAGTATTAATTTTCATTTCAAATTTATCACTTTTCTCAAAAAGAAACGTAAGACTTCGACATGCATTATTAAAATCAATTTCTTTTGAATATGCCTTGATGGAATCAATTAATTTCTTTTTTTCAATTCTAACAGTCACATCGTATGGATCATTAAAATTTACTGGTGCAGAAAAGCTGAATTTATCAGTGAATAGTGACCCAAGTGAATACTCATTGCATTCACGGTATCTATATAAAGAAAAATCTGTGTTAAATACTTCAATGTAATAATTAATTATATCAGCCTTTTTATCACGTAATCTCTTGATTTTGTAGTTTTTCATGTATTTACCTCCAAAAAAAACACACTGGAATTCACCAATGTGTTCCCCTATTTATATTTTACCACAAATAAGGCTAATCTAAAAATCGTTGTTTGCAATCAAATCTCGATTCATTTTTACTTGATGTTTGATATCCCTAGTGATTTCAATATCTACAAGCTCATTTAGTATGAAATCAAATCTGATTTCATCATTCCCTTGAATTATCTTTGCTACCAGTATAGAAACTAATTGTCTTGTAGTTAATCGTTTGCTACTTCTTAAAACCCTTTGTTTTTTCTTCGTTTCATCTATTGTTACTTTTCGTATTTTACTATGATCCTCCTCCAAATTTTTCATTTCAAGTTTACGTTGGACAAGTAGTGTATATAGATCATTTACCTGTTCTGTTAACAGTCTATCTACACCGTTACTAGTACTTGTTATTCGTTCATTCACATAGTTTACTTCACTTTTTATGTTTTCCAGATTTTTCTTCAATTCTTCCATATCTTTTTGTATAGTTTCTGCCAAAACATTTAGTTGATTGTTTATTATTTCAGTTATATTTCCTGCATTCTTCAGTTTTAGGAACCATGTTATCCTTTCAGTTACGTATCGTTCAAGATATTCCGAATTTATTGGCTTTGTTATACATTTTTCATTTCTTTGAGTCTTACATCTATATACTATTCTTGCTGATTTGTTTCTTCCACCATATACGGTGTGTCCAGTTATGCTATATCCACAATTCTCGCACCTAATATAACCCGACAGAAGGTATTTACTCTTTGGGCCTCTACCAAATTTCGAGTTCTTTCTCTTTTTTAGTAGTCTTTGAATCTTTTCAAAGTCACTTTTATCAATGATTCTCGGCAATGATTCGGGAATCCTCACTATTTCTGCTTCACTTTTGCTTTTACGATGACTTCTTGTCCCATCAACTCCCTTTTTTGCGGTTCTATTGTAAACATATTCAGCATTATACTTACTGTTAGACAGAACATCAGTGAAATTTCCTCGGAATGGGTTCCCAAATTTAGTCATTTTCTCCATCGAATTTAGATGTCTGGCTATTTCTGCATAGCTATGATTTTCTAGTGTCATCTTGAAAATTATTCTAACAATTTTCGCTTCTTCTTCGTTTATTATGTATTTCTTCTCCTTGTTCACATCAAATCCTAATGGGGGAGTCCCACCTGTATGCATAGCTCTTTTTGCATTTTGCATCAATCCAGCAAAAGCTTCTCTTGCTAGATTTTTTACATAGAATTCACTTATTCCCATAGTGATTAGATTGAAGAATCCCCCTTCTGGTGTGCTTTCATCAAAATCCTCAATTACACTCAGTATCCTTATTCCCAATTTATTCAATTTTTTCTTATAGTGCATTGCATCAGCAACACTTCTACTAAGTCGATCCATTTTGTATACTACCACGAAATCCCAATCTGAGAATTCTGCATCCTGTATCATACGTTGAAAATCGTCTCTTCTATCATTGGTTCCTGATTGTGCTTCGTCTATATAGTGTTCCACCAAATCTAGATTGTTTCTTTCACAAAACTCTTCAATTTTTTCAACCTGTCTTGTGATGCTCTCTTCTCTCTGGGCTACGCTCGAGAACCTACTGTAGCCAATTGCTCGTTTTCTTATCATGATTCACCTCCTATATATATGATATATATTTAAAAAGTTAATATTTTTAGATTAAAATGTGTCCTAAGTTCTTACACTTAGGACACTTATGTTACTTCAATGTGATCGATATGTCGGAATTACTTACTATTATTTCATCAATTATTGAAAATATGAGTCTTCTACCTAGTTCACGACTAGCAAAAAGTTGCTCTATGGTGAATTTTATACTACATCCACCTTGAATAGTTTTTAGTTGCTCTACACTACTTTTCTTGAATACAATACTATTTTCTATCTTTTCGATACTAATAGTTGTGGATTCAATGGCTTTAATAGTAGCTTTCTTTACACTTTCAGAAATGCAATCATGCAAAGCGATAGTCATTTTTTCTATTCTCTCGTTCAATGTTGTTAGCTCACGACGTTGCCTTGAAAGTCGCTTCTGTTCTTGAACAAGCAATCCATTCACCAGTTCATGATTCAAGCCTGATTTATTGAGTTGATCGTTCACTAGTTTAGCCACCAGAGACTTCACATATGATTCAATGTAGTTTGCATTCAAATGCTTAGTGCTACAGATTCCACCATGTTTCTTCAAGTGATTCCGACACTGATATGTTATATGGATAGTTTTAGCTCTTCCACTACTCTGAGAGTTTCCAGACATAGATGAACCACAAATGTCACATTTTATGATTCCTGTTAGAAGATAGTTAGAGTTAGTTCCACCTTTAGCTCCAATCCTTCTAGTTGAGAGAACTTCCTGCACTCTGTCAAAAGTAGCTTTATCAATGATTGCTTCTTCAACCACATCTTCACTCACTACTTCGTCAAATAGTTGCTTCACTACACGTTCACGTTTTTTACGCTTGGCATGACTATTCCATAATTACTTAATTACTTTTAACCATAACATTTCAGACTCAATTACAAATTCTGAAATTAATTTAACGAACTTAGAGTAGTCCATTGTCGTGTGAGCATAATCTAATGCATCATAATATTCAGCTCTTTTGATCTTAGTAATTATTATTGGAGTATATCCATACTTCATTAATTCAAAATTTAACAACAATCTCGCTGTTCTACCATTTCCATCAATGAATGGATGTATTTTAACAAACTCCCCATGTAGCAAACATGCTTTTATAACTGGATGAAAATCATTCCATTCCTTGTTATATTCAATTATTAGTTTCTGCATATGTTCTTGTAAAAGAACATGATTAGGTGGGATGTGACTCGCTCCACTTATAATTACATTCTCATTTCTATATTTCCCTGCATTTTTATTATCAATATCCTTAAGTATTAAAGAATGAATATTCTTTATATTCCATTCAGACATCTCTACATTACCAGTAATTAATTCCTCTAAAAATAATATAGCATCTTTGTGGTTGATTGTTTCTAAATGTTCTATAACACTTTTTCCGCCAATTGTAATACCTTCAAGCACTACTTTTGTTTCTGACATAGTTAAAGTATTACCTTCAATAGCATTACTATTATATGTCCATTCAACTAAAAGCTTATCATGTAAGCTTTTAGTTAATCTATTTGGTAAAGGTCTATATGAATCTATTTCTTTTTTTAATAAATCAACATTTGAAAAATCTGACTCTAACCCAATATACTCTTTGTTACTTTTTATTCTTGCATCATAAGGTTTTCCCTCATCTTCACTAATTAACCAACTCTTGCCAACTTTCATCGCACTTTCAATACGACCTTCTTCACATAGTATTCTCACTCTACGATCATTGATACCCCATTTTTTTGATATTTCTTTAGTTCCAATATATTTCATGATATCACCTCTCACTAATATATTAACCCGTTATCGGTATAATGTCAATAACAAGCTGTGCGCAGTTGAAACAAACAATTGTCTTGTCTTACCCGTGTTGCAGCACTTTCTTGTTGACAATAAGTCATTGCTTCCTAACCCAATAGTGAGTTAAACGCTAAAATAGGTAAATGAAATCTCAAAACCTTTGTTTTAATCCCTGTCCAATACGGGGTGGAGTTGGTAGAGATATGAACTACTGAACAACAGGGGGTAGTAAAAAGAAATCAAAGTATCCCAGCTTTAATTCTCTATGAATATTATACCATATTCTTTTTGAAGTAATTTAAATTCCCAATATTATTTAAGTTAAATATTCGGTGGACATTAATGAATAAGAAAGTATTTTTAGTTTTAGACATCCACATGCATCACTAAATTATCTAACTCAAGTAAATTCGTAAATACCGCTGAATAAAGCAAAAGAAAAGACCATCATAATTAATGATCTTAATTTCAAAATAATAATCTATTAATCCTTATGTATACTTGTAACTACCTCTTTGAAGTATATAGAATATAAACATACACACCTATTACTAGATAAACTAATAATTGTAAAATCGTTCTAATTAAATAATTTATGCAAAACTTTGTATACTCATTGTCTCCAAAGTATAAAACACGTCTTAAATTGTTAAACTGTGAAAAAAGAAATGCTGTAGACAATGAGATTGACAAAGCATAAATACCATCCATAACGATTGGATAAGCTATAAAAAACAAACAAATACTAGTAAAAAATAATGATGTTCTCATTATCCTGTAAGAACTACGATAATATTTAATTGAATTAACTTTATGTTTTGGAATACCTCTCAAAAGGTCAAAGAATGGTAAAACAAGACCTCCACCAATTTGTTTATAAATATCTTCTGTTTTCTCTATATACAATTTTTTCACAAATATACCTCCAGTTAATAATTTCTAATAAGCACTAATTGATAATGGCAATCTAAACTTTACAACACTTCTACCTCTTAGAATACCTCCTGCCATAGCGGATATTCCAGCACCAATCATTTGGCTGCCGGCTATTACAAAAACACTACTTACAAATAAGGCTAGTGGTCCACCACTTACAATTAAAATGGTTTTTATAACTAGAAAAATCGTAGCAAATAATCCTAAAAGGTCCATAACATTCCCTACATTTATATAAGAGTTGTTAAATGCACCAAATACATTATTTAAAATAGAATTCGATACTCCAATCTTAGTTAGGTAAGTAAGTATTTTATCCAAAGCAGAACCAGTATAATAATTTGTTCCATTAGCAAGGAACTGATTAACCTTTGTTTGTACTACTAATGTACTAGCATAACTTGATGCGATTCCTGCACCAAAAAGTAATCCACCAATAACAAAACTACCAAGTTGTGTTAACCCTACATCTATTCCAGACCACACCCTAATTGTCTTAAAGGGAATTCTTATACTAATATATTTATTTAAAGTGTAAGAAGTCAATGCTAATGATTGAGCGTTAAATACATCATCTTCGCCTAATGTATAGTAATCACCATTTTCATCAATTAAGATCAGTCCATCTTTCATCATCTGATTTGTAATTTCAAGATTACTCCTAAATATTTCAATTTCCTCTTCTGTTAAATCAATGTTTGTATTCTCTGGAATCTGTAATTCATAGATATTCAGTTCCACTTCAACCACATATTGAGATAACTCATTTGATACTTTCTCGTAAAATTCTTCAATTTGAGCAGTTTCTTCAATAAGAGCTTGTTCTAACTCATAATACTCTTGTTCCAATTCTTCCATTGATACTTCGTGAACTTCATTTTCTGATGCTCCATCACTTGCCATAACTGCTGGTAGTGATGCTACGTGTGGAAACAACATAACAGCTGCCATGATGAATCCGAATTTTCTTGTTACATGTAAACCTTTAATAAATCATTCTTACATTAAACTTTTGACACTACCAAATATATTATAACACATTTTGATTAATTCCCTCTCCTCCCTTAGAAGTTTTATAGGAATATTTTAATTTCAATTTACGATCATCATAAGGTACCAATAAACCTGTTACACCAGTTTCATACATCTATTTCGGACGCGGGTTCGACTCGTTAAAATTTTCATTTTCCCTATTGCAATAGGGCTAGCGAGAAAAAACACCGATTTTTTGGTCAATTTTCACTATAATTTTGGGTAAATAAAAAACCGAGGATTCCATTGACGGCTAATTAAAGCCATCTGAAATTCTCGGACGCGGGTACTATTGGTGGAGTTGAGGGGATTTGAACCCCTGTCCAAAACAGCCGAAACTAAATTTTCTACATGCTTAGTTCATCAATTTGTTTAATTAGCTACCAGGCGATAAACGGCCAAATAACTAACGAGTCCTATTAAGTTCATTTCAAACAGTTATGACTGCACTGTTTAAATATATTCTACTAACTGTTCTCCAGCCTATTATCGTAGACTATAAAAGGGGGAGACCGCGCTTATTATTAAGCTGCGAAAGCGTAATTTTCGTTTCCGATTATAATTAATCGAGTGTTTTTACTTGCACAACCAAGGCATGCTTATCAAGCTCTAACTACCCTGTCGAATCCATAAACAACCCCATGTTTAAAATTCTTACATAAAGAATGATGCTACTATTAATACAATTCCTAGTACTAAATAAAAGATACGAGATCCTGTTTCGCCAAACAACATTACTGATCTTCTACCTCTTCTAGATTTTTGTGAAAGGTTTGATACTGAACCAGCTAGAATAGTAAATACTCCTAAAATTATAAAGATGATTCCAGATGCAGACATACCAACACTCTCCTTACCTATATTATATCACTATTATTACAATTCTTTTCTTTTTATTAGAATTGTTCTCAAATATAGTAATATTCCAATTATTATTGTTCCTCCAATTGAATAAACAAAATAATAGATAGTATCCATGTTCGTTCCTACTTTTGTATATAATGCATTAAAGATTAATCCGATTCCCATAAATAATAAAATATATACAAACCATTTTTGAAATACTGAATCACTTGCTCTTCTACTTAAATAAACACCAAACATCGCCGCAGCTAATCCAAACAATATTACAATACCAATGTTTGTAAGTATATACCCAGTGTAGAATCCTCCAGCTAAATACCCAATAATAGCTACTAAGTTCATAACTAGAAAGTAAGAAACAAGCGTTGTTCTAAATTCATCCTTCTTCATATCTGAATTACTAAGTAATATCAATACAGGTAATCCACCTAATCCAGCAA
>CAYVZR010000037.1:0-1289 GCA_964456195.1 uncultured Candidatus Izemoplasmatales bacterium
AATAAAAAGAAGCAAACAATATCTGTTTGCTTTTTGAATATCTACTGCTATTTATTCTCTATTGTTATTATAAAAATATTTATTAAATTGTATTTCCTAATGTTTTAAAAATAGAAAATCGTTTATACGACCTTTTTCTTTGGCTCAAATTGTTCAAATACAGCATTGTCATAATGTTTCTTGACAAAAGCAAGTTGTTTTTCATTTCGTGCCACATAAGACAAAATCATCATACCATTTTCTTTTAACTTATCTAGTTGTTTTCTTGGTAAATCATCAAAATTGTAGTTAATAAAATCTGGCTTTGCCCAAAAATTAAATCGTAAATTAGTTAACAATCTACTACCAATTCCTTTGTATACTTTAGAAATTTGTCCTCTTATAATAGTTGAGTCTAATTTTTTGAATAGATGTAGAATTCTAGGATCAAATGAATGTATCGCATATTTGTGTTGATAATGTGTCATCAACTCTAAGAACGTTGTTGCTAAATCTTTGTTTCTTTTTGATGATTTTAATTCGATTAGAAATTCAGTTGTTTCTGGTAGAGTAGATAATACATTTGACAATAATGGAACACATTCGTTTGAATCTAATAATGAGTGTTCTTTTATTGTCGAATAAGTACTCTCTTCTACGATAATATCACACCCTGTTAATCGTTTTAGATTACCATCATGAATTACTACAATCTTGTTATCTTTTGTAATGCGAATATCAAGTTCGATATGGTATCCGTTTTGAACGGCATGTTTGAAAGCTGCTAATGAATTTTCAGGTATTATTTTGTTGTGTAACCCTCTGTGTGCAAAATAACCGTCACGTATCCATTTTAGATCTTTCATATGGATCCCTTCCTTCTTCTAGTATACCTATATTATATCACTTTTGGATAATTTTAAGATTAAAAATCGTAAAATTTTTTAGTTTTTCTGGAGTAATAATGTGTTCATTGAATACTTTAATCCTATAGCAAAACTAGCATTAGTATTTAGTATTATACTTGAATTCTACATTCGCCACTTTGAATCACCAAACAATCATATATTGAATAGCATACATCGCAATTACTTGATACCATCTTTCATTAATTTTAGACAGTCGCTAAAAAAATCTGAAGTGACATTATTAGACAAAATATTTTTTCCTGTATTTCTAAATATACTCGCTGTTGTATTATAATATTCATGTAACAATTTATTTAAATACTTAACATCTGAAAACCCACACTCTTCTGATATGCTAATAACAGACTTTTTTGTATTAATAAGCAAGTTCACAGCATTCTC
>CAYVZR010000037.1:1389-11314 GCA_964456195.1 uncultured Candidatus Izemoplasmatales bacterium
TGTTAGTTCAACAATGTTTAAAAGAACCATTTTTAAATCTTTACTAAATGAATTATCAAATCTGATTAGCCTTCTAACAATTTTGTTATCATGCAGATTAAATATCAAGTCACCTATTGAATCTAAATCTATTTGCAAACAATAGAGCTTACTTGATTCTCCTAAGCTTCTCAAAGAATGTATTTCATTTGGATTGATAATTACAAGATCACCACTATTCACCGTGAATTTGTCGTTAACAAATTGGAAATTAACACTTTTATCAAGACACCATATAATTTCAAATTCATTATGCCAATGAAATTCTCGTGAAGAAATATCAACAAAAAATGATTTTATCGGTAATCCCCTTATTAATTTAATATTTTCATACTCAAATTGCATTTGTTTCACCTCGTTTTTTAAAAATAAAAAGAACAAAATCATCATGTATAAACCTAATTATACCGCAACTTTGTTCTATTCAGAAGTAATTCTTATTATGCTTTATTTGTTGATTCAAATATGTCCATAACATTTGAAATATGTTTTTTAACAAATTCAATTGTCATTTGTGAAATATCATGTATGTAAAATGTCTCATTATTCGCCAATTCCATTTTAATTTTTTCAGATACTTTAAATGCCATATCTGAATAATAATTTATTTTACATATACCATTTTTTATAGCCTCTTTATAATCCTTTGTAGATAATCCTGATCCGCCATGCATAACTAAAGGAATCGTAATAGCACTGCTAATACTATTTACTAAGTCAAAATTCAACTTTGGTTTTGATTTGTATAACCCATGTGCTGTTCCAAAAGCTATAGCGAGTGCATCCACACCACTTTTATTAACAAAGTTTTTTGCTTCATCAATATCTGTAAAGAAATCTTCTGGATTTTGATATTTTTCTGCTTCATTGCTTCCTGTTTCAGGACTTACTAGTTTCCCAACCTCTGCTTCTACAGATACACCTAATGTTTTTGCTATTTTCACAATTTCAATAGTGTTTTGTAGATTTTCATTGATATCCAAAGCTGAACCGTCGTACATCACAGAACTGAATCCGATGTTCATCGCTTTAACGATATTTGTAAACGTCACACCATGATCAAGGTGAACTACTACAGGTACTGAAGACTCCTTTGCCATTCTTACAATCAGTGGTCCAATAAGATTTAGAGGAGCCATTGGGAAATGAACTTCAGCCAAAGACAAGATCACTGGTGAATTCTTTTCTTCAGCTGCTGCAATTATACCTCTGGCAGTATCTAAGTTAATTGCATTGAATGCACCAACTGCGTATTTGCCTTCTTTTGCTTTTTTAAGCACTTCGCTTAAAGTTACTAACGCCATATTTCATTTCTCCTTTTATGTTATACACCTAATAAATGTGATACAACCATCATTTCAATTTTTTCATAGTTTCCTTCTTCAATTAGATTATTTAATTCAGTTTCATTAAATGAAACTACTTTATCTTCTAATAATTCTACAATTTTCATACTGTTTGATAGATGTCTATAACTGTCTTCAAGTGGTTGAGTTCGCATTGCTTTGACATCTAAGCCAACATATTCACCATTGTTTCCAAAACCATATTTTGTTAGCACTCTGATTTGGTTGAATGCTTGACGAATGTTCTCTACACCAAATGATTTGTCTTGATCGTATTTCATACCATTTTGATCATTTAAATGTACTCCCCAAAGTTTGCCTTGAGCTAATGCAAAAGCCATTTCGTTTGCTGGATCCAATCCTGCAAGTACTGCATGTGCACTTTCAACTAGTCCGCCAACTCTAGAGGGATCAATTGTTTGGGAGCTTACACCCATAACATGTCCCATTGTTGGACAGAAACTTCTGTCGATTGGTTCATTCGGTTTCGGTTCAATTAATATTTTGATATTTTTATCATATTCTAACATTGTATCAATTGATTTTACTAATCTATTAATACTCTCAACTGGATCTTTACTTTCATAGCAAACTGTTCCCTCGCGTGCTAACCAAAGAACAATCTTGTCACAACCCAATTCATTAGCAATATCGACAGAACGTAATGATCTCCATTCTGCAAAATCTCTATCTCTTTTACTCATTGAAGTAAATCCACCATCATTTGTTCTCCAGTCTTCCCATAGTCTTGGAGCAACAAATTCAGCTACTAAATCATATTTATCTAAGATAGCTTTTGTTTTTCTAGCTTCTATTTTTATTTCTTCAATTGTTAAATCATTCATATTTGGAACTGCATCATCATCATGGAATTGAATTGCACTAAATCCCATTTTTGCGAATTGCTTCACCTTTTCCTCGAAACTTATTGAACTTCTTACGTTTGGCCCAAAAGCATCTGCACCTTCATGTACATTCCATGGTCCAACTGAAAATTTAAATTTACTCATTATTTTCTCCTTCTATTCTTATATTTTTTTCGATATATTTTAATAAATTTGATTTACTTGTTATTCCTGTAGAAGCACCTTTTGATTTTACACAAAATGCTCCACATGCAGTTGCTAATTCCAGTGTCTTATACGGATCAAAGCTACTTGCTAACCCTGCGACAAATCCTGCCACGAATGCATCTCCTGCTCCAGTTGTGTCTACTACATTCATATCATATATTCCCATTCTATATATAATATCTGAAATTGATGATACAGAACCTTTACAACCATTCTTAATTATGACATTCTTTGCCCCCATTCCTTTGAATACATTGATAATTTTCTCGATATTATTCTCGCTTGCCAATTGAACAGCTTCTTCATAACTAGGCATGAAGTAATCAATATTCTCTAAGGTTTTCGGCATTTTACTCATCCATAATCCTGATGAGTCCCAAGCAGTATCTAATACAGTGGTCTTACCAATACTCTTTAAGTAACTAAGTAATACTTCAGTTTCCTCACCATCAAATTTATTCATAAGCATAGACCCAGTAATAACTACTATCTCTACTTGTTTAAGAATTTCCTTATTTATATATGTAAGGTCAAACAATGCATTTGCTCCTACATTATGAATAAAACTTCTCTCTCCTTTAGCATCTGATAATACTATAGATGAAGATGTATTTGCATAAGTCGTTCTTGAAACTCCTCTAGTTTTAACATTATTTGAATGTAAATCATTTATTATGTAATCACCAAAAGTATCCGATCCTACTAAACTAATCATATCAGTTTCAACCCCAATTATTGCTAAATCCTTTGAAACATTTACAGCACATCCACCTGTATATAAGTTAATATCATCAACAAGTTCTAATTTGCCTTTTGATGGAATTTTCTTCATTCCAGATACCATTACATCTGCTACTGCGATTCCTATACAACATACTTTCTTCATATATATTCACCTCATATCTAAATAATATCATAAAACTAAACCCTTAACAGTGATTTATTTGTTGTATATCATATGACAAAGTTGCTGTTTTTTCCTCAAATATATCCTGCTCATTTCACAAAAAATAAAAAAGAGCATAAATTAATATGCTCTATTCATAATAAATTGGTGGAGTTGAGGATCCCTGAAGTTTACCCGCATCCCCTAGAAATTCTCACTTAAAGATGTTCAATAGTTGTATGTTTTTGTAAACTACTTCTTTTCCAACTCTTTCAGAAACTATAAATCCCTCAGATTCTAAATCTTTTAGATACTTAGTTGCTGTTGGTCTTGATATATTTAGTTCATTTCTAAAAAATTCATTTTTTGTATATAAATACCCAAATAAATGATTTACTATTTCTTCTGAGTAAAAACTTGGTAGTCGTAATTTCATTTCTGCTTTTGTAATTCCTATTAACTCATTAATCTTTAATACTAAATCAATTGTATATTTTGAAGTTTGAATTATCCCTTCCAAAATAAATGTTACCATTTGGTTTATGTTTGTAATATCTTTATTACACTTTCCCAACAAGTCATAGTACATGTTTTTATTCTCGATAATATACTTGCTAAGATATAAAATCGGACTTTGAATCTTCTCTTTTAGTACCAGGTACAGTATATTTAATATTCTTCCAGTTCTACCATTTCCATCATAAAACGGATGGATACTCTCAAACTGAAAATGGATTAATGCTAAATTTATTAATGGGTCATACTCATTATCACTATTAATAAAGTTTTCAAGGTTTTTAAGCATCTCTCTAATTACTTTTTCATTTTGAGGTGGCGTATGTACAATTGTATTTGTACTCATGTTTTTAATAACTGTCCCAGGTAATTTTCGTATCCCGCCCATTTTAGGTTCTATTATACTTTGTATATTAACTATTGAGTTTGTACTAATAAATCCCTTTTCATCTAGTTCTTTGTACCCATGTTCAATAGCTCGCTTATAATTTATTACTTCTTTAGATGCTTTGCTTATTGATTTATTTGTAATTAATTCCTTAAATATATCCTCATATGTTGTAATAATATTTTCAATTGCAGATGAATCTTTTGATTCACCAACATTTATTAAGCTAAGTATTAAATTCGGATTTGGTAGTATATTGATTATTCCTTTTAATTCCCCTATGTTACTATTAGCGATACTTAATTTCTTTAGTATCTCAACAGTATTTAGATTTACATTATAAGGTAACATTTTTAAACTTTCCATGTTTTCTCCTTGAGGAAACTAATATAGTATTTCTTTCCTTGTAATTAGTTTACACCACAAACATACCATTGTCAAGCATTCAAGGAAACTTATTACTATTTTCTTTCCTCCAATGAATAACGTGTAAAACTAATATAAAAAAAAGAGTATAAATTAATATACTCTATTCTTAATATTTGGTGGAGTTGAGGGTCCCTGAAGTTTATCCGCGTCCCAAAATCTATTTATCAAATTCATTTAATGATGTTAACAATACAGATAGGCTATTATGCACTATATCATATATAATCTCAATCTTAATACCCTCATATTCATGTGATATCATATTTCGCAATCCAATAATGCTTGGCCAATTAACTGTATCGTATACCAATTTCGTTTCATTTGTAAGTTTTTTTGCTGTTTCACCTATTTGTTCAAGGTTAAATATAACTGCATCAACTTTTTCGTCATTTTGTAAAAACTCTTCAAACGAAGTGACGCTTTGCATATACGTATTGATTTTAGTTATATACTTTATGATTCTATCAATATACTTATTATCTTTCATATATCAATACTCCTGTTGTCTTAATTTCTTTATCTATAGCAGACATTTCTTGAACAGTTTTATTACTTAACAATCCAATCTTCTTATGTGTTTTTTCTCTTAATACCTCAGCAAACTCAAAATATGAAAGTCCAAATAAATCAGATTCCATATATAAATCGATATCACTGTTTTCTGTTGCTTCCCCTTTTACATAAGAACCAAATAAATATATTTTGCTGATATCATACTTTTTAGCTACAGCACTGACTTCCTCTTTAATCGTTAAGAATGACAAAACCCCTGTATCATCATCAATCTGGAGTTGTTCTTCTAACTTAATACGAAGTAAACGATCAACCACTAAATCTAATGTCCACTCACTTGGTTTTCTTATTTGTTGTTCCCAATTTCTTAATGTCTTAACAGGCACTCCAGTAAGTTCAGCAACTTGTTCCTGTGTCAATCCAATATTCTGTCTAATTGTTTTGATTGAATAACTCATCTGATCACCTCAACTATATCTTATACCTCATTGGGGTATATGTCAAGATTTACATGAATTAAATGAAGCGTTTAGTGCTCAAAGTTTAGGTGTTTTCGTACAAATAAAAAAGAGTATAGATTAATATACTCTATTCTTAACAAATTGGTGGAGTTGAGGGGATTTGAACTCTCCTCAACCTTAAAAATGCAAAAGCAAAAAAGAGAACGTAAATTAATATGTTCTCTTTCAATTAAATTTGAGTAATCTTAGGGGATTTGAACTTTTCTAGATTAAAATCAAATAGTAAATAACTAATGTGTACAAAACACTATATAATGTACCTAGTAAAAAATACTCTCCGAATTGCGTCTCTGAAAGTTTACTGAATCTTGCTACAGATTTAGCAGCGATAACAAACCCAATTGTAGCAATATTTCCAGTCATTAAAAACAATATTATTAAGAATCTTTCCATAATACCAATTAATCCACCGGCGTTCTTGCGACCATCATCCTCTATTTTATCAGGTTTAAAATTATCAAATAATATACCAAATATTACATTTGCAGTTTTTCCGAGTAACAACGCAACCAAAATGTAATCAATGTAGACTAAATCAAATGAAATTTCAAAGTTAGTTGCAAAATTATCTAGTATAAAATTAGAAATAATAAACAAAATGATTATATGCAGAAATTGATCAATTATAAAGATTTGTTTCTTATACACAATGTGTTTTTTATTAAGATATATTTTTACAATATCTATTACCCCATGTGTAATAAACACACCTATAACTATAAAATATTCCCATACTAATGAAGATTCATACTGAATGAAGATTATTGATGATAATACTACATAGAGTAATGTATGCTTAAATATTTCCGTTTTATAGAAATCTTTACTAAAAATACTTTCATTCAATTTTTTTTCAATTTTATCATCATTTTGCTGATAGAAATCAACAAGAAAATGAATAATAAGCAATATTTTAAACAGCATGATTTTCACCTTCCATTATTACATTTTCTGTAACATCATTCATAACATTTATATAATTCAAATATTTTGCAGATTTATATTTACCATATATCGTTGATGTGCTTTGACTAAATTTTGCAGCGACATCCTTAAAAAGAAATTTATCCCTTATCCCATATTCATTTATAGTAAAATGAATTAATTCAATTTGCTTCTTTGTCCAATTTGTTTTTATTGAGTAACAAAGATCTAAAACTACATTAATTCTCTTGTTAAAAAAATCGTTCTTTCCTTTTATATATATATTTGAGAAGTATTCCAATTTGTTTTTTGAGTTTCTCTTTTTAACTTCATCTATTGCTCTTCGAGCATTCCACCATACCTCTCCATCACTTTGATATGGAGAATCTATATAACCATAATCAAACTCCATTTCGCCTATACCTAACCCAAACCTTAGTTTTATAGGATACATCTCTAGTTCAATCTTATGGATAATTTCCAATAAGTGTGAAGCATCATTGAACAAACCTTGAAACTCATCACCCAGTGTTACGGCAATTTTTTTCTTTAAAGAGGTTGAATACTCCTTATTTAATGTCGTAAGATATCGTTCTAGTTTATTTTGAACTACTCTTCTTTCATCTATAGATTTAGATGAAATTATATCACCAACTATTGCATAGTACATATTAACACCTCCTATTTACATTATACTATATTTTTTTCGTAATACAATACGAAAATATATATTTTTCGTGCCTAGGTGCGAATATTATTATTTTTCGTGTTTAAATGCGAATATTTCATTTTTTCGTGCCTAGGTGCGAATATTTCATTTTTTCGTATTATAAGCCGAAATTTCAAATAATAATAGAATAGTTAGAGTTGCCAGGGGTAAAATCCACACAAATGGAGACATACATATGCAACTATGTGCTTACAAAACGGAGCGAACTTAGAATTTGTAAGGAAAACCCTTGGTCGTTCAAATCTACAAACTACGCAAAAATTTTTACATCTTGAGAGGGAAAATTTAAGCAATCAGCATTCAAGCTTCTCTCCACTTGCTAAACTGTAGTTTTTTATTGACCAAATAAAAAAGCCCCATCAACTGATAATCAGTCTAAAAGGCTTTGTTTACTTATAATATTGGTGGAGTTGAGGGTCCTTGAACGATACCCTCGTCCGACCATATATAAAGCAATAAAAAAGGTGTAGCCCTGCATCAATCTGCACACCCCGCGTCAAGCCGCCAGGAGACTATTACCTTTGTTTAGTTAATATTAGCAATAATTTGGAAAATCACATCGTTCGAAATAGTGTTGTAGTGAAATTAAAAATAACTCTGGTATCAGCAACAAGGCAAACACTATGCCCAAAACTGGTATTACTGGATGAATCTTCTTATCTCTTACAGAAAGAACTAGCAATATCAATGAAAATACTCCTCCTATAAAACCTAAGACAAAAACAATGTTAGCTAAGTAAACATAGAATGTATGCTGTAAAGTTTCGGTATCTAAAACGAGAATGTATAATGAATAGATAATATTGAGTAGCATTAATAGAAATAGATTCATTGTGGCAATTTTCTTCATAACAACACACGACCTTTTTGTTAATATTATAATACAATTCCAAAGGTAATGGAAGGGGGTTCAGAGTGCCAAAAACTGAAACTTACCCTATTGCTACATGTTTAGTCCTCAAAAACACCAATATCGGTGTCCTTTTTATAATCATAAATTGGGTAAACAAAAACCGAGAAATCTATACATAGCTATTACTAGCCATTAAATTTCTCGGACGCGGGTAATGATGGTGGAGTTGAGGGTCCCTGAAATTTATCCGCGTCCGCAAGTTTTACCTCGAACCTCACAATCCCGTTAATATCCCCTTTACAGCCATATACTCTTCTATACATAATTCCTATAATAAATCTGATTATACAGTAAACTATCCAAGTTTTTGTATCCAATTTACTATCTACATTCCAATTATAAATTTACTATTTCATCATATGATAATAATGCAAATATATAATGTGGTATTGCTTTTACAATATCGTTAGATATGTTAATGTTATTCATTGAAATTTTGAATGCTTTAGTAGGTGTGTATTTGCTAATATAATTTTTAAGGCTTTTTGATTTTGTATTTCCTCCAGATTTACATTCTATTGGAAGTATATTCCCATTATATTGTATTAAGAAATCTATCTCATAATCACCTAATCTTATATAATAAAGATCTTGTGTCTTTGCATTAAGCATTTGTGCAAGTAATTGTTCCCATAATGCACCTTTAAACATTCCTAATTCGTCATTTTGAATTTTATATATATATTCTTTGCCAAGCATATTAACAAGCAACCCTATATCATTCATAAACAGTTTAAAGCTTGTTCCTCTACCATCTATCAAAGACCCACTTAAATGATTAATATTATAACATTTCTTAACATTCCCTGTTCTTTCTAACCACTCAATTGAATTCTCAAAATACCTTCCTTTCTTTCCTTTTTTTACAATGGAATATTGGAAACGATGATTTTCTTTTGAAAATTGCTTTGGAATTGAATCAAAACACTTTAATGTTTTGATTTTATTTTCTTGATATGTTTGATATTGCTGTATATCACTACGATATAAATTAACAATCTCCTCTTGTTTTATATAGACATCACCATAATTTTTATTTGTTTTATATGATAATACTACTTGTGGCATTCCGCCAACTATTATATATTCCTTTATATTTTTATTAAAAAGAGAATGATATGCTTCATTTATTAGTTTCCCTTGTTTAGCATCATTTTTTATATTTTCTATAGTCTTTATAAAATCATCTTCAAACATTGCCCATAGGAATTCCTCAAAATCCATAGGGTGCATTTCTAAATGTTTTACAGTTGGTCCAGGATCAAGATTTCTTCCTCCTAAATTAACTCCTAACAAGGATCCACTTGCAATTATTTTAAAGCGGTCCATTTCAGTTAAAGGTTTTAATAATGAATAAGCTCGTTTGGATAATTGTATTTCATCCAAAAATATCAATGTTTTTTCTTTTTCAATATTAAAAACATTCATTGATACTCCATATGCCTGTAATATCTTTATAGCTTCTTCAGGATTAGCCATTTGATCAAATGAATCTCTTATATCCATTTGATTTTCGAAGTTTATATATATAATATTCTCAAATTCATTTTCACCAAATTCTTTAATAATAAATGTCTTTCCAACTTGTCTCGCACCTTTAACTAGTAACGACTGAGAATGATTCTTATTCTTCCAATTCAATAACTC
>CAYVZR010000038.1:0-5532 GCA_964456195.1 uncultured Candidatus Izemoplasmatales bacterium
GCTTTTTGTTGTTCTGTTAAAACTATAATTAAGTTTTCAATTCTTAAATCCGAACCGTCAACTTTTGTGAATGTAAATGTAACTTCACCTAATGCATCTCCAGCAATATATAATTCAGATAAAAAGTTAAATGCACCATCACCATTCCATATTTCTAATAACATAACTTCAGAAGTACCAGAAGCTTCCAATACAAGATAATAACCAACACTAGTTAATTTTAATCCTGATACAGTAATTACTCTACCAGTATCAGCAACTGAAATGTTTATCACTTGTTCTATTGTCATATCTGTATCAATAATAACATTTCCAGTAGAAATTGCGGCTACTAATAGATCTGAATTCCAAGCTAATTGTCTTACTAGACCGTCTTCTTCCATAATTCCACGGAATAAAACTTCTTCACCAATAACTAAAGTATTGAAATCATTATCTATTTTTACTCCAACACCATTAGCATCTTGAATGTATACTACACCATTTCCAAATCCAGTAACAACACCTTGAACATAGATTGTTACATCATTTGCTACATCCCAAACACTTTCAGTTTGTGTATATAATGTTGAGAAATCTGTAATTATTGTAATTGGTTCAACTACTACTGAGAATTCTTTTGTTGCTGTAATAGTTGTTAAATCATCTTTTGTATAAGTTAACGTAGCAGTTAATACTACTGTTTGTTGAGCACCAATAAAGTTATAAGTAATTTCGTTGCCCACAATTGTAGCATCTCCACTAGTTACTACCCATGTTACTACAGAACCGTTCCACCATAAAGTTTCAAGATCAACACTGTCGTATTCCATAGCTGTTAATACTATTTCTAAACCATCTGTATCAGCAGCTAATTTATCATCATCACTCATAAAGTATACTGTAAGTGTTAAGTTAAGTCTTACTCTCGCAGACCCGAACACTACAGTAACAGGTATGTTGTAATCAATGTCTTCAGTTGATGAAGGTATTACTAATTCACCTGTTATTTCATCAAATGTTGCCCCAACAGCTTCTAGTTCAGCAAAATCATAAGTGAATGTTGTACCATATTCGCCAGTTAAAGGAACTTCAATAGTAGAACCTTCTTCAATTCCAAATACTGTTTCTCCTTCAAATGCTGCTTCTAAGTCAAGTAATAAAACATCATATTCTGTAGCTGAATCAATTTGATTAGCTTCAGATAATCCTAATTGATAACCCCAATACCATGCTAAAACTGCACCATTAACACTTATTACGCTGGCAGTAGTATAAGTCACTAATTCAGCATATAAAGCATCATATCCTGAAGCGCTAGATTCTACTCTAACACCAATAGATACAGAATTATCTAATATAGAAACTAATGTAAAGTTAAATGAACTTCCACTTGAAGCTGTGATAGCTGCTTCTAGTACAAATAAATCAAAGCTTACCAATTGTCCTTGATATTCTAATAATGCTGCATCTGTAAAGTCAACATTATTAATATCTGCAGGAGTAGGTAATGCAGGTTCATCATTAATAACTTTTACTGTAAAGTTTGTTAATTCAAATAATCCATTAAAACTAGCTATTTCAGCAACTACTTCAATTTCGCTACCGATTTCAATTCCAGCTAATAAATCTTGTAAGTCATCATCATAAGCAGCATATAAGTTAATTCCTGCTGTATCATCTTGTAGCCAGAAAGCGTTATATTTTGTTTGCATAGTAAGGATACCTTGAACCTTAATCATATCGCCATTACTATATAATGTAGTATCATAAATATCTGAAACATCAGATACTGGAAGATCTCCAACTTGAACTACAAAGTCTTCAGTTTCATCAACAACTGTACCAAAATTAGCAGTTACTGTAATTGTAACACTAAATTGCATGTCAGCAGTAGTCGTAACTAAACCAGCATCAGTAATATGAGTTATATCGCTAGAAACATAAGTTAAAGCTACTCCAAATAATGTTGCAGGTAAATCAAGTGTAGTGTCTGATGTAACTGTACTAGGAATATAAAGTACGGTTAATGCTGCTGCAACAGTTGCAGCGTCACTTAGACCGTTTAATGTAACAACTGTGTCGTCTCCAAAGAATACAAACATTTCAATTGCATCCATATTATAATATACAGCATCAAAAGTAACATTGGTTCCCACTAAATCTTTTAACATATAATAAGAATCACCGTCTGATTTATAATAGAACATTGCATATGGATCTCCAGCAGTATCTTCTAAGTATAAGTTACTATATCCGTCTACTTCAACTGGACCATATCTTAAGATACCAGTTAATGTATAACTTTCACCAGCTGCTAATACAGTTGTATCAGGAACGAAAGCTCCTAATGAAGTTTGATCTACATCATTGTCAACTGTAAGTGCTGAAGAAACTGTAGGATATTGAAGTTGAGCTGACCCGTGATATGCTGTATATTCACCAGTAGCAACTACTTCGTCTCCAATTTCAACTGTAGGAATTGAATATGTATAAATAAATAGTTTTCCTGTAGCATCTTCTAAATAGAATCCATTTTTAGTTAAATAATATACGTTACCTTTAACATATGAATCTCCATCTGCAGCTGCTAATATTTCAGCTACTGTAGATAATGTAACAGTAGTTACTGCAACACTAAATACTTTTGTACCAGAAGCAATACCATTTGTGATTGTAGCTGTTAATGTAACAGTTTGAGCTACACCTGTATAATCAAATACAACTTCATCTTCACCAACGATAAATGCTTCGCCTGTTGTAACTGCCCAAGCGATAGTAGAACCAGCATCGCCTTCAGTTGGTAGATCCATTGTATCTAATTCAGCAGCAGTTGTTTTATCAACAACTAATGCCACTTTATCTTGCTCAACTAAATCAGCTGCGCTTATATCAAGAATTGTAACAGAGAATGTTCTAGTTAACACAACGTCAGTTCCATCAACATCAACAGTTACAGTAGCAACTACAGTAGCAGTTGTATCACCAGTAACTTCTCCAAATGTTGCAGCTTCGTCAACGAATGTAACATTAGTTTCGCCTGTACCAACTGCCCATGCTACTGTACCAGCTGTACCGATAGTAGTAGGTAATTCAACAGTTGTGTTTTTAACGAATTCATCATCGATTTCTAATGCGTTAGCATAAAATGCAGCTATTTCAGCATCTGTAGCAGATACTGTTACATCAGCAACAACTCCATCAAATACAACATAAACTACATCCCCATGATCTGTATAATATACAACGTCAAGAGTAATAATTTCGTCTAAGAAGTTATCATTTAATACTGCTAATGAATCAGCATTTCCGTAATGATAGATTTGTGCAATTTTTTCGCCATTAACATCTAATAAGAACATATTTGTATATGTACCACTAGTTAATTCAGCTAATTTAGCAGTTACAGTAAATATAGTACCATGTAATGCTTTTTCAGATGAGTCAGCTTCAGCAATGTAAGCTCCATTATCCAATACCATTGGAACAAGCGTAATTGCATTACCATTACTATTAATAGTATAAGTAGCGATATCACTTAATTGATAAAGAGTATAATATGTTGCTAAAGCTCCTTTTAAAGTAATTTCATCACCTATTGCAACAGTAATTGAAGAATCATAAACGCCTAAAGTTCCAGAAGCGTCATAAATAAAGAATCCACCACTGAATGTTGCATAAACGATACCTGTGATTTCAGTTACATCGCCTAAACTTAATGACGCATATAAATCAGCTATATCGTCAACAACTTTAAGGTTTTGAGCCATAACACGAATTGATTTTGTAAATGTGTCAGTATCAGTTCCTAAAGTCATTGTTCCGGTGATTGTAACAGAAGTGTTTACTCCGCCATCAGGAATTGAAGGGTTTGTAACAACTGCTGTATAAAAACCGTCAGCATTAGTAGTTGCTGATATCACAACAACATCAGTATTTGATGATGTATAAGTGATTGTTACTCCTTGAACTGATCCAGGAAGTAAGAAATCACCAGTGATTTGGTCAGAACTATCAATAATAATCATGTTCGGAACAGCTGCAAGTAGATCTACCGTAGTAGTTTCCGCTTCAGTTGTTGTTTCTCCTTGTGTTGTTTGTTGTTCTGTAGTAGTTGCAGTGGTTGTATCTTCTGTACATGCAACGAATGCTACAGTAAATCCGAAGATTACTGCAAACAACATAAATCTTTTAAAGAATAATTTCATAAATTTCCTCCTATTTTCTATATTTCTAATATATATTAATATCCTCACTAGTAATTAACATCAGTTGGAAGTTTTGAGGTAACCAGGTGTACGTTTCGGGATTGTTATTATAATCGTAATCATAATATGATAATGGTCCTGTAATATCAATTATTGATCCTACAGTAATCCCTAAAATGTCTGAATTTAAACCTGTTGTATCATCAATTCTTATTTCTAATGCGTTTCCTAATGAGTCTTTCACATAAATACTCTCAGATGAACTTGTAGTTGAGTAACTAATGCTCGTTACTTCTAAGCCAGTCATCGTTATTAGTGTTCCAATTAATTCAAAAGCCAAATCATCGTATTCGATTTCTAATGGAACAATTTCAAAATCATAAGCATCATTAACCGTTAGATTCGTCTTATAAAAACTAGATAATTGTGGTGACCCGTTATGAAATGTAGGTACCAATGCACCGATAGTAACATTCGCTCCAACTTGTAATTGAGCTGATGTTGTGTATCCCGCATACATATAAACGCCATATCCTGTTTCATCTTGAATATAAACACTATTTCCGATTTTTCTTGTAATTTCTCCACTTATTACAACTTTTAATCCAATATAATCAGTAAAATTCTCTAATAAATATTGAATTAACATTTGTGCCCCTTCTTTTGAGTAATCATAACCTGGGTCGATTTCTCCCCAAACTCTTCTCTTCGTAAGTGAAGCATTAATGTCAGCCATTAATAAAACTTCTGAATATACAGAACCTATGGCAACTTTACTCTTTGAATAAGCAAGTTCAACCAATTCTAAATTAAGTAAAATAAATGTACTTTCTCCCTCAGGGATGTACCAAACCCATGCTAAATACCTACCATTACCATCTTGTCTTTCTCCTTCTGATTGCAATACTACTGCTTCAGCGTTTGATAGTTGTTCTTTGGTATAATTGGCAGCTATTTTACCCCAAGGTTCATATAAAGCTGTTGATTCTGGAGTATCTATTCCTAAATATCTCACAGAAAATGTTGCAGAACCACTTCTAAAATACGTAGTGTCTCCATCAACAAATTTTTCAACAGTTACTTCACCAATTCCATCAGTTATAAATTCTTTTCCAGTGTAATCGCTTACTTCTAATTGAAGTGTAGCGTCGTATCCTGATAAATCATTATAGTACTGAATAGTTAAATTGAGTGGGGTCGTATAAACTCTAATTTCAGTGCCACTTGGAAGGACGTCTCCTGCTACTAGATCAGATCCATATTTTACGAATTTATCATAATCATCATCTGATTCATAGATTTGAGAAACATCTATATAAAGTTTAACACCAAAACCTAAGTTTTC
>CAYVZR010000038.1:5632-11273 GCA_964456195.1 uncultured Candidatus Izemoplasmatales bacterium
TAAAGTTGTATCTTGACCTCCGCATCCTACGAATGCGAAAGCCAAGAATAAAACTGTAATAAATATAGTTATTTTTTTAATCATTTAGCCAATCCTTATTATATTATTATATTATTACCAAGTCAATTGATTAATCATTGTGTCTAAAGCATCTTGTGTATCGTATGCAATACCAGTTAATTCAGAACCGATATATACATTTTCTAAACAATATCCTGCTTCAACTCGAGCCGTAGCTGAGCCTGCACTATTTGTTCCCGCTGCGAAAGCAGGATCATATTGATAATAATCGTTTTGGTTGTTTGCAATATTTGCTACCATTGATGAATAGAGATAATCCCATCTTTCATCAGTTAAAGCCCAATCAACATCCGCATCTGCTGTCCAGAAATCTTGTGCGATTTGTAAGAAATCAGAATATGTAATTGAGAATGTAGGTGTTAATTTTAATGGAACTTCTGAACTATATGCAGATGTTCTTGCTGGTAAATAACCAGTATCCATAGCCCATCTTGCTGTATTATCAGTATCAATTAAGTATTTGATGAATAACCACGCAAATAATCTTTCATTATTAGAAGCACTTGATAAGATACCAATGTTTGGCCCTTGTTGTACTGCTGATAATGAACCAGTGTAAGTTTCATCTGTACCATCAACATTAACTGTAAATTCGTCGCCTTCTGTAGCTACAAATTGTGGAACTTGTACGAAGTCTACGTCAAATTGACCGAATTGTAAGTTGTCTTGAACATCTTCCGATGTTGGAACGTTATATTTAACACCAGCTGTTGAACCAACTGACATACAAACATCACCATATTTGAAATTTGTTGAACCGTAACTTTGGTCCCAAACGATTGGTAATGCTAAAGTATTATCTAAGAATAAATCTTGAGTGTAATTTAACATTGATTTTGTAATATCGTTATCAACAAGAATTTCTCCACCTATATTTGTGTAAGGAGCATTCCATTGACGACTCATGTTTATAAACAAGTTAGCAGAAGAATCATAGTTTACTAAAAATTCACATTTGTTTGTAGTTGTATTTGTTCCAGTAGGATCTACTAATACAGCATTTAATGCGATTACTTGATCATAAGTCAATGGTATAGAATGAGATAAATATCCATTATCTGAAATGTCAATTCCCAAAGCTCTAATTTCAGTAACATGTTCTTTTAATACAGTAACATTTACTGCCATTGTTTCAGTTGATTTTGAGAAAGGCATTGAATAATAATATCCACCTTCATATTGATTGTTTTCATCTAAGTATGATTCAACAAAATCATCTAAATCTGTACCAATTGATACAGTTTCTCCAAAAATTGAAGATGCTGAGTTTGTAATTTCATATTCAGTTGCATTGTTAATATAGTCATCCAATGAAATAGCTGATCCAGCTTCAACATATCCTGCGAAATGGTCAGGATATCCTAATGCCATTGTTGGAACTTGCCCAATAGGAATACCAATATTAATTTTCTCTCTTAGAGTATTATAATCTGATTGAGAAGTATGTGTAATTGTAACATTTGGATACATATCTTCAAATTCGCCAATTAAAGTTTCTAATAAAGCTGTTTTTGTTGAACCATAAATATGCCAAAATGTAATTTCGACTTCCTCATCTGGAAGTTCTGCGGCTAATTGTAATGTAGTTTGTTCTCCTTGAGTAGTAGATACGGTTGTACCAACATTTACACAGCCTAAAATTCCAAAAGCCATAAAAAAACTAATAATTAAAACAAGTACTTTTTTCATTTGTAATTTCCTCCTATTAATAATTATATATTTATCCTTTAATACCGCCACGTGAAACGCCACGCATAATTTGTTTTCTAAATACAAAGAATACAAGAATTAACGGTAATGTAACCAATGAAGCTGCGGCCATTTGTTGACCATAATCTGTTCTACCTGTAGTATCTGTAAATGCACCTCTTAATCCGTTACTTACTAGTCTGAATCCATCTTGTGTGGTAACCATTGCTGGCCAAATATAAGCGCTCCATGCGCCCATAGAATTCAAGATAATAATAGTAACGATTGTAGGCATTGCTATAGGTATCATAATTTTTATTAGATATTTTAAATCTGATGTTCCATCTACTTTTGCAGCAAAATATAATTCATCGGGTATTTTTTTGAAAGTTTGTCTCAAATAGAATATGAAGAACACAGATGTCATAAATGGTATAGTCATAGCAAGAACTGCTTGGCCATATGTTTGGCTCATAATATCATACCAACCAAAATCATAAATAGTTAAGAAGTTAGTAAGAATAAATATTTCACCAGGAACCATCATTGTAGCTAACAATAAAGCAAATATTGTATTTTTGCCTTTAAAAGTAAGTCTAGCAAAAGCAAAAGCTGATAAAATTGTTGTGATGATAGTACCAACTGTTGTAATTAATGATACTAAAACTGTGTTTCCTAGATAAGTGAAGAATGGGAATAATGGTTCTCCTGTTCTTGGTCCACTTTCTACAATAGCAAATAAATCTGTAAAGTTTGCTATTTTCCAATCACTAATTTTTAGTAATAAAATTGGAGGTATACTTTCGATTTGTTGGACACTTTTTAAAGCTGTTAAAATCATCCAGTAAAATGGTATCAAAATTGCTATTGCAACTAATGATAGGAAAGAATAAGTAAGAATATTAGATATTAGCTTTTTTCTTTTATAAGCTTTTTCATTTTCAACGAATATATCTGACATAATCTCACCCCCTAATAATGCACGCGTTTTCTACTAATAACACCTTGTATTAGTGAGAAAACAACTGTGATAAAGAACAAGATAATAGCTCCTGCTGCTGCATATGACATATGACTGATCTCATAATACTTAGACCTATATTCATATACAAACGCAACAATGGTAATCATTGAATTAGGTTGTGCACCTAATCTTGTTCCAAATAAACCAATTACTGTACGATAAGCTTTTAATGCACCTATCATCGATGTAATAGAAATATACAAGATGAATGGTGATAACAATGGTACAGTAATCCTCTTAAATATCGTCCATTTTGAAGCTGAATCAATTTTAGCAGCATCATAGTATTGTTTGTCGATATTTTGTAATCCACTTGTGAATACAAGAATCTTAAACGCTAATCCACCCCAAATAGTGTAGATTAACAAAGCGGACATTTGATTCCACCAACTAGATGTACTGCCAATCCATTCAACAGGATCGATTCCAATCCAACCTAACATAACATTGAAAAAACCAAAGTCTTCATGAAATAAGAAGGCAAATGCCATACCAATAGCGATAGCATTTGTTACGTATGGTAAGAAAAATACTGTTTGGTATAAAGATCTTAATTTTGGAATTGAATTTAATGCAACAGATATAATTAAAGAGATAAAAATTGAAATTGGCACTGATACAAAAGCAATTACAAAAGTATTTTTAATTGCTTGCCAAAATAATTCATTCTTTATTACTACTGCAAAATTCATTAATGTATAGCCTGATGCTGCACCAGCACCATTATTGGCTAATGGCTGATAATTCTCTAAAATAGAAATATAAAAAGCATTTACTAAAGGATAGAAAATAAAGATTGCCATTAGAATTAATAACGGAGCAAGATATAACCAGGCTGACCAGTTATTTCTTTTTTCCATAATCTATTGTAACCTTTCTCCTTCTTCGTTGAAAATGTACATTTTTTCGGGTTTAATTGTAAAATGTACTAGATCACCTGATTTTATTCTTAATAATGAGTCAACTATAACTTTGAAAGATTTCTTTTCTAAGATATTTTCTTCTTCACCTGGTAAATCAATAATAAGAGTTGTATCTCTACCAATTGTTTCTACTAAGTTAACTTCAAATTTAAATTCGCTCTTCTTTTCTTTGTCTACGATAAATCCTTCTGGTCTAATTCCCGCAATTACTTCACCGTTAGGTAATTTTGTTTTACCAACTAACATGTTGTTAATGTATAATTTTTTAGTTTTAACAACGGCGTCAAAGACATTAATCTGAGGCATACCTAAGAATTGAGCCACGAATAGGTTCCCTGGATCATCATATACGTCTTGTGGTTCACCCATTTGTTGGATGAGTCCATCTTTCATTACTACGATTTCATCAGAAATCGACATTGCTTCTTCTTGGTCATGAGTTACAAAAACTGTAGTAATTCTTGTTTCTCTTTGAATTCTCTTGATTTCTTCTCTAGTTTGTAATCTTAGTCTAGCGTCAAGATTTGACAATGGTTCATCTAGCAAAAGAACTCTTGGTGTTTTTACTAATGCTCTAGCAATAGCAACACGTTGTTGCTGTCCACCTGATAATTCTTTAGGTTTTCTATCAAGCATAGTTTCTAAACCAACGAGCTTAGCCATAGCATAAGTTCTCTCTTTAGCCTCTTCTTTCTCAACTTTTAAGTTTTGAAGAGGAAATAAAATGTTTTCTCTAACAGTCATATGGGGATATAAAGCATAATTTTGGAATACTAATCCAATCCCTCTTTTTTCTGGTGGAGTATTAGATACTTCATCGTCATCAAAAAAGATAGTACCTCCGGTTTGTTTCAATAATCCCGCTAATAAATAAAGTGTTGTTGATTTCCCGCACCCTGAAGGGCCAAGTAAACCAATTAACTTTCCATTAGGGATAGTAAGGTTGACTGTATCAACCGCTCTAACTTCGCTTTTGTCTTTTGCAACAAAAATTTTTGTTAAATCCTGTAATCTAATTTCCATAAACACTACTCCTGTATTCTATATTATATTTTTGTAATATGATTTCTTAAAAATTAATAAATAGTTTTCGAAAAAAAAAGGTTTCCAAATATATGGTTACCTTATAAAATTGTTCTAAATAACACCCCAAACAAACCAGTTACTTGGTCTATAATGCTTTGGACATTAATTATTCCTTGCATATTTAGAACATATACTATTCCACCTAAAACAGCTATTATTAAAAAAGCCTTAATGGATTTTTTTAAGAATGTGACAAACCCAATAAGTATAAAAATTATTATTACCACATAGATAACTAATTGCATCCATGAAGCTTGTGAACCAATCCAACTAAATCCCGAATCTGCATACCCTAAGATATCATCAATAATCGTAAGATTATAAGTTACTATTAAAGCTAATGCGTTATATAACATAATTGCCCTCCCGTTCAAATGTATTACTTACTTATTATATCATAATAGTATAACAGGTTTAAGTACTTATTTCAATTTTATTCTAAAACCCATCTTAATTTCATATGGATTTTATATCACAATTTTTTTTCGGTTTTCAATTGCTTTTGAAAGCGTTAACTCATCAGCATATTCTAAGTTTAAACCGACAGGTACGCCGTACCCAATTCTGCTCACTAAAATATCCACATCTTTAAGGACCCTACTTATATACAAAGCTGTAGTCTCTCCTTCTTGCGTAGACGAAGTGGCTATTATGACTTCTTTTACTTTATTGTCTGTGATTCTAGGCCATAAAGTAGATAAATTTATGTCTTCTGGCCCTTTGCCATCCATAGGAGATATGACCCCATTTAACACATGGTAAAAGCCTTTGTATTCGCCTGATTTTTCAATTGAAAATACATCTTTTGAAGATTCAACAATCATTAACATTGATTCAT
>CAYVZR010000039.1:0-10470 GCA_964456195.1 uncultured Candidatus Izemoplasmatales bacterium
ACCCAAGAAGCCCCTACTTCAACAATACCAATTGTAAGTAGCGGGAGTGTTCACAAATATGTATTCAAATGATTTTTAGATAAATTAAAAACAAGTAATATATCTCGGATATATTACTTGTTTTATTTAAATAAATCTACTTAATCTAGACGGGGGGATAGTAGTTTTTTAACTGTATACTCTATTAGTAAGACAAACAATAACAACATGATTGTCCAAGCAAAGACATCTGTAAACTCAAGATTAACTTTTGCCATATAGATTTCTTTCCCAATAGATACTTTTGTTTGTGCGATATATTCAGCCACAACAAGTACTTTAAATCCTAAACCTACTGCTTGAATTAACGCTGTTCGTAAGAATGGAATTGATAATGGGAAATACACTAGTTTTAGTACATTTGTAGTATTGTCTTCACACTCTAATTTTAAGACATCTATTAATAAAGGATCAATGTTTTTTACACCATCAAGTTCTGCTTGGTAAATGATAGGAAATAAAAGTAGAAGTGAGATAATATATAGCGTTATTGTGTTACCAAATATTATTAGTATTACAATGATTATTGTAATGATAGGTAATGTTCTAACTGCTATTATTATCGGTTTAAAAAAGGCTTCTATTTTAGAATTAATACCACTTAAAAGTCCTAGTGTTGTTCCTAATACAGTGGCGAGTACTAGGGATAATAATAATCTACTTAAACTTGTAAATACAACTACATAAGTATTCTTTGTTGCAAGCATTTCAAAGAATCTTTTAAAAACATTAATCGGGTCAGGCATTAAGGTTGGATTGTTGACACTAACTGAATAAAATTGCCAAACAAGGAAAATGAGTAGAATTGATGATGCGGAAAATAAAAATTCTACTAATTGTTTATTCTTCAATTTTATTTACAGTATAATAGAAATCTTCAGTTGGTAAACTTCCACCTATTAATGTTGCATTCATATCTATAATATACCCGAAATATGTTTCTAATGCTGCTTTTGAATCTGCTGCACTTTTATATTCTAAGTTCGCTCTTGGGATTGCTGATACTAAAACTCCTAAAGGAAATCCATATTCTAAATCTACTGCCATTTGTGCTACAGTAGCAGTGTCTATGTTAGCTTGTGAAACACTTTTAGCTATTTCAATTAAATATGCATCAACTACATCTTGATCTAAATCACTTTTAACAAAGATTCCCGCTTGTGGATAACTCGAGGTACCTGTAAAGTTTTCCCACTCTACTTGTAAATCAATTATATCTAGATTATCTCCCAATTTAGAAGGTAATCCTAATACACTTAATGCAGGTTCTGCCATTAAAATAATTTTTGTATTATCTATTAGAATTTCAGCTTGGGCTTGTGAAACACTATCTACATAAGTAATGATTGGTACTGTTGTAAATGTATACCCACTAAGTACTGCTTGTAATACAATGTCTGGAGTTGAATTTTGTCCAAACGCGATAATCTCTTTCCCATCTAAATCATCTAATGAGAATGTTTCATAACCAGTTGAGGCAATGTATAGGTTACCCCAAACGACTGTCCCTGCGAATTTATAATCAACCCCTGTTGAGATTAATTTAGCTCCGAGGTTTGTTGGTGCATATATAATATCATGACTTCCACTACCAAAAGCTGCAACTAGAGGATCTGCTCCTGATACTGTTTCAATTTCATATTCAACATAGTCACCCAAGCTTGGCATTGTTTTTTCCATATACGTTTGGGCCAAAGCTGGGGTACCAATTGGTGCCATAATTTTTAATTTAATTGTATCTTTATTATTATCGTTACCTGTACATGCTGATAAAGTAAATACGAGCATACAAATTGCAATAATACTTAATAGTTTTTTCATTCTATTCCTTCTCTCTTAATTATTATTAAAATAACTGGGTTATTTATAAATTCATAATACACTATTTGTAATAATGATAGTGTAACCTAGGTTACAAAAGAGGATTATTCTATCAATGTGCTCAAGATAATAACTTATTCAAGTCCGATAACAAGCTAATCTGGCCAAAATTGGCCAGATGAAGTGGTATTTACTCAATTAGAAAGTTTATAATTAAAGTGGATACTTTAAATAAACCAAAAAAACGAAGTCCAAGCTAATTAGCCCTCAACTTCGTTTATTTTCTATATTTTTATGTTATTTTAATCTAAAGGTATTATAGTTCCTATAACTAACAACTTCTACTATATTATCGTTTTTTAATAAACTAATTAATTCATCAATATTATTGCATTTTCTAGTTGCTAGAAAAGTGCTGATTTCATATTGATTCATAGGATGCCTTTTTATGATACTAAGAATAGCCTCGTAATGGTCTAAGATATCGCTATAGAACCCTTCTGAATCCAATAAAGCAATTGAAATACCATTTAACATGGTAACAATCTGTGACATTTTATCACTAGTTACCGCTTTGATATAACCTTCAGCAGGCGGCCTAACTGGTGTGTTTATATATAGTTTGTCATAAGTTATTTCATCTAAAATTTTAGTATATTTATTTAAACTAGCCAAATCATCATTAACATCTTTTATAAACATCATTTCAAGCCATAATAATCCTTGGTACTCTTTAGAAAATACTTTTAATCCTTCTAATACTTGATTAAAAGTTAAACTTCCTATTGGTCTATTAATAGTTTTAAAAGAAGAATCATCATACGCATCTAAAGTTGGAAGTACGATATCTGCATAACTTAATTCCTTTCTAACTAAAGGATCATAAAGTAAAGCTCCATTAGTTATAATAGCAATTGTTTTGGAAGTTCTTTTCTTCATTTCTAGGATTAACTCACCTAATCCTAGATATAGAGTTGGTTCTCCTTCACCGACTATTGTGATTACATCAAAATATATATTTTCTTTTAATATCAATTCAAATTCTTTTATGATATCTTCTACAGCAAAAAACATTCTTCGTTTATTTGTCATTTTATCTGTTCTGCCCAACTGACAGTAAACACAAGAGTAGTTACAAGTTTTTTTAGGGATTGGGCTTATTCCTAAAGATATACCTAATCTCCTAGATGGAACAGGTCCATAAATGTATTCCATAATATCCTCCTCAGTTAATATATACGTGCATTTTTAGTGTCACCATGGAACTCCCATGAAGCTGGGTGATTTCCTTCTAGAAAATGTTTGTTTTTCTTTAATCCGAATTCTATTAGTGAGTTACTAACTTTTGTTCTAAGTCCCTCAAGATTTCTACCGCCAGTACACAAGTTAATTGTAATTCTCGGTTTTATGAGAAAGATTCTTTTTCTAAAGTCTTCTTCACCACCGTGATTATCGTAAATATCAATAAAGTTTTTATCTCTGAGTTTACGATCAATTGGATTTAAACCACAACTTGTCTGATACTGAACCGCATTAGTTAAGATTACATTATATTCACCATCACTAATTTTCAGACAACTCTTATTTAATGCGAAAGTTAATAATTTAAAGAGATTATTACCGGTCTTACCCATAGCTAAACCAACAGGGTTATTGTCTTCGTCATATTCAAATCGATGAGGGCTTTCTAACACAACTAAGATATTCTTTTTGTGGTAAGTGTTGTTACTTAAAAATTTATAATCGGTTTCTGAATAATCTACGGTGTCCCTTTCATAAAAATTAAAAGTGTATTCACCTAAGTGTACAAGAAACTCACCTACATATTGATCTGGTGATGGTTTAACTGCGCCACCAAAAGAGTAATTATCCAATTTACTAAAATCAAAATCTTTCATAAAATTAACTGACATATGGAACACCTTCCTTAATAATTTAACAAATATATATCCACATTAATAATAACACTTTTGTTGAAAAACAAAAGGATAAAAATAATAGGTAATAAAATATCTATTATGATTTTTGTGACAAAAATGATAAACTATTTATAACATCTAATTGAGGTGAGGTCATGGCACTTAGAAAAAACAAGTTATTAGAATCTCTTGATATATTAAGAGAACAAATAAAAGAAGAAGAGAATCTTCGAACTGGTAAAATACCAACTGTATGTTCGGATAAAGTTTTAGAAGAAATATCAAAGAAAACTCCACTTAAAATAAGTGATTTTTTAGCTATTTCTGGGGTCGGAAAAGTCTTTATGGATGAATATGCAACTCGTTTTTTACATGTGATTCTTAAACATCAAAACGAATCTGTGAAAGAAGTATTAGTATCTAAAAATGCATTCAAAGTACTGGATCATTATAAAGATCGTCTAACAAATATTTCTAGACGAAATCCCAATTTATATATGGGGAAGATAACTAAAAAAAATAGTTTTGATTTATCTTTGTTAGATGACAATCTAGAATTGATCAATTTTTTGACAAATAAAAGAATTTCAAAACTGAAATTACAATTTCAATCTTCAATGAATGGAGATAAACTAGAGAGCCATATTACTACTTTATATAGAGAAACAAACATGAGTGAAAAAGAAACAGGATCATATGATTTATACATTGCATATCCTTATATTGAGGGTGTTTTTAAACAGGATAATTTCGCTATTAAAGCTCCTTTACTTTATTTTCCTGTCAAATTAACTAGAAACAAACGAGAATACAGCATTATAAAAGACAAAAATAAAGATATCATTTTTAATCGCGATTTGTTACTAATTACTTCAAAAATGGAAAAAAATGATATAGATTCAAATA
The DNA here is from genome assembly GCA_964456195.1 of uncultured Candidatus Izemoplasmatales bacterium. Lineage (GTDB taxonomy): Bacteria > Bacillota_I > Bacilli_A > Izemoplasmatales > Izemoplasmataceae > JAFGXW01. The sequence continues at coordinate 4,686 of CAYVZR010000039.1, forward strand.
CACCATTTATTACATCATTTAGTCAAGATGCTTTGCGCAATATTGTTATCCCATATTACAGGAATAACGGAGTAAATATTAAGAACACAAAGCCTAATTTTAAATATATCCCATATAAAAACGAACAAAAAGATCAGTTCACAAAACATCATAGAAAAGGTATTTTTGAAGTATTGGAATATATTACAGTTGGAAAGTATAAACTATACTCATCAATGATTCAAAAAGATATGAATTCAATCTTAGACTCAAGCAAATATAATGATCTTTTGAGCGGGTTAATTGATGAAACAAATCTATACTCTGCTGAAAAAGATCTAAATTACAGAATCGCAAACAAGCCTGTAGATGAAAAAAGACTTTCTTACATAAATGATATGAATTATGCACAAGAAAAAGTTATTGATTTGGTAAATAAAGAACAAAAATTAGTAATTTGGGGCCCACCAGGGACAGGAAAAAGCCAGACAATAACAAGTTTAATCGCAGCAAGTGTTTTAAAAGGCGAAAATGTACTTGTTGTAAGTGAAAAGAAAGTAGCGTTAGATGTAATCTATTCAAGATTAAAGAATGCTTCAAAATATACTTTGTTTATTGATGATTCAGAAAATAAACAAGATTTTTACCGCAAACTAAAAGAGTTTATAGATCCAACGCCACCACAACGAACAATAAATAATGATGTGTACGAATTGGAAGAAAATATAAATGAAATCTTAGAGACTCTAGATAAATCAATTGACTTGCTTTATAACGAGAGAATTCAAGATGTTCCGATTCATAGACTATATAGTAGATATGTTAAAGATAAAGATGTGATTAATAAGCTTAGTCCAAAAAGGATACATCAGATGTTTAAAAGTGTTTTTACTAAATTAATATTTAAGGAATTAGATTCAATAGAAAAAACATTTGATAAATATAGTAATTTAAATGATTATTTGGCATTTGAAACAATAAGTCACGAATATCCGTTATTATTAAAACTTGAAACAAAAATTAATAGAAGTAATCGTATAGAATTCGAAGAATTCCATAACGACTTTTTAGAGTATAAGGAAAAACACCATAAAGCATGTTTCTGGAAAAAGAGATCTATAAAAAGATTATTTTTAGAGAACAATGAAAAAAGAATCCTTTTCTTAACAAAGAAAAAATCACTCAACAGAAAATATTTTAAAATGTTGTTATCAGATGGGAAATTACATAACTATGTTTTTGAAAACATCAAAAAACTCGATAAATTAAAAACCAAACATGCACAACTCACTGAGAACGATATTAAATTCCTTAACATGCTTCTTCACCATCCACTCTTAAAAGATATCCCTGATATCGCAAAACAGCGTCACTACCTATTTGATGCCTTTTTTACAGGGTATCTAGAAGACTTTAAAACAAAAAATCAAAAATATCTATATATTTTAGAAAAGTATCAAGAAAAAGTTGATGAATTAAACAATTTAATCGAAGAAAAGAAACTAGTAACAATTGAATCCTTTGAGATGGAGTTATTTAAACATGCTCTTAATTTTTCTAATACTAAAAGGATTATGGATATTAAACGAATGCTTGATAGCACTCGTAAATTAAGCATAAAAGCATTTATTAGTAAATATCAACTTGAACTAATGAATAATATTAGAGTTTGGATGATGACACCAGAAGTAGTAAGTGCAATTGTTCCTTTGGTTTATGGAATGTTTGATTTAGTAATCTTTGATGAAGCATCACAAATGTATGTTGAAAAAGGTATCCCAGCAATTTATCGTGCTAAAAAAGTTGTTATCGCAGGAGATACAAAACAATTAAGACCATCTTCCCTAGGTATTGGTCGTTTAGAAGATGGGGATGAACTATTTGAAGAAGAAGGTTTAAAAGATATTTCAATGGATGCAAAAAGTCTACTTGATTTAGCTCGCTATAAATACAATGAAACAATCTTAAACTACCATTATCGTTCTGTTTACGAGGAATTGATTGCCTTTTCAAACTATGCATTTTATGAGGGTAAATTGATCGTTTCACCGAATCAAACACAGAGTATTACTCCACCAATAGAATATATCCATGTTAAAGATGGAGTATTTGACAATCGAAGAAATATTAAAGAAGCAAAAGCAGTCATAAAATTGTTACGTAAGATTTTTAGAGAACGTAAAAATAATGAAACAATTGGGGTTATCACATTTAACAGTACCCAAAGAGATTTGATTTCAAATCACATTGATGAAGAGTTATTTAAACGCGGAACATATCAAAAACAATTTGAAAGAGAACTCTATAGAACTGAAGATGGAGAAGATAAAAGCCTATTTGTTAAAAATATCGAAAATGTCCAGGGAGATGAAAGAGATATTATCATTTTCTCAATGGGATATGGAAGAGACACTGATGGTTTTGTAAGAAGAAGATTTGGTTGGTTGAATAATGATGGTGGACAGAATCGTTTAAATGTTGCAATTAGTAGAGCCAAACAAAAAATCTATTTTGTTTCTTCATTATATCCAGAAGAATTAAAAGTAGAAGATTTAAAAAGTACTGGACCAAAATTACTTAAAGATTATATGAGATATTGTTATTATATCTCAAATAGTAAACCAGATTTAGCAAGAGAAGTGTTAAATCAATTACATACTGAAGGTGCTAATAGTAGCGAAGAAAACTTATCGGACTTAGTTCAAGATATTAAACAACGATTAGAACGAAACAACTATATAGTAAGGACTTCGATTGGTATTGGTAGATATAGTATAAACTTGGCTGTATACGATAGTGAAACCTTATCTTATAAACTAGGAATCATTTGTGATGTAGATGAGGTTAAAACCACGAATTCAAGAAGAGACTTAATCCACCAAGAAAAATATCTAAAAGCAAGAAATTGGAAACTTTACCGTGTTTTTGCTTCGAATTGGTATACTAATCAAACAAAGGAAATGAAAAATATTAGAGATCTAATTAAATAATAGGATTACAGAATAGAAATATAAGTTTTCAAAAACAAGGAGACCAATATGAAAATATTCATCATATACTTAATCTTAATTAATTTTGTGGCATTTATCATGTTTGGTGCAGATAAAAGAAAAGCAATCAAGAATAAATGGAGAATAAGAGAAAATGTTTTGTTATTGTTTTCACTTACAGGTGGTGGAATCGGCTCATTTATTGGTATGAAGTTATTTCATCATAAAACACACAAAAAGAAATTTCTCATTCTGGTACCTTTACTCACGATAATTTTTGTGATTGTCATTTATTATCTCAATACAATCTTCAATATCTTTTAAGAATAAGGAATAAAAATCTTAGTTCATAAACTAAGATTTTTATATTCTTTTGTTGCTTTCTAAAGCCATTTTATACTATTTATAAATTGTTTTAGTTCGTATTTGGAATAAGGCTATGTTATAATTTTGACATAGCAAACTAATGTGAAAACTTAGGACGCAAAGATATAGGGCTTATTCTTGAAAAGAGATGCTTGCTATATTTGCAAATATAGGGATATTTTTCACAGTAGAGGTATTTGCTCTGCTTTTTTAATACACCAGTAAATATTTGTATATAAATAGTAATAATGGAGGTGTTTTTAATGAATAAAAAGAGTGGTAAAACTCAATCAATCACAGAATATGTTGAAGTGCTGATTAACAAGGCCAAAGATGCTGAACAAAGAAATACAGAAGAAGCATTAATGTTATGTTTAGAAGCACTCGAATTAGCGAAAGAACATAATTTACCACGCTATGTTGCTAGAAGCCATGTAGGTATTGGTCGTTGTCACTGGATTAATGGAAATTTTGATGAAGCAATTGATCACCTTGGTGAAGCATTAAAATTGAGTGACGAAATTCAGGAAACATATTCGAAGGTAGAGGCTTTACTTGGTCTTGGAAATGTATATATTACAATAGGAATATTGGATCAAGCAGTAACATATTACAATAATGCATTAAATATAGCTCAAGATAATGGATTTGGAGATTTGGTTGCAAAAGTCTTAAATAATTTAGGTACACTACACGAGGATATAAATAATTATAGTGTTGCGCTTGATTATTATCAAAAAGCTTTGGATAAAACGCTTGAAATTAATTTTAAATATGGACAAGGCATTGCAAGTATAAATATGGCTAATGTACATTTGAGCTTAGGTAATATAGATGAATCTATTAAATTTGTTACTAACGCAATTGAATATGGAAAAAGTGATGGGAGAACATTGTTATTGGCACATGCTTATCACTCTATTGGTTCCATATATCAAAAGAAAGAAGAATACAGTCAAAGTATCAAATACTTATTATTGGGTGCCAAAAAAGCACTTGAATGTAAAGATTTATTTATCTTATTCCGCATTGAAATAGAACTAGGTAATTCATATGATTTAATGGATCAATTTGAAGATGCACAACAATTCTATCAAAAAGCACTTGATAGAGCTAGAGAAGTTGGCATGGATGAAATGATGCCTCGTATTTATGAACAAATGGCACTCTTTTATGAAAAACATCATATGGGAAGTGAAACATTAAAATATTTTAAAGCATACAATAATGCGAATAAAGATGTAGAAGAAAAAAGAAGAAAAGAACGTATCAAAAGTATCGATTATCAATCTAGATTATCAGTATCTTTAGAGGAAACAAAGGTGTATCGACAATTAACAAGTGAATTAAGAAAAAGTTATGAAAGTATGCATGTACTTAGTAATATTGGACAATCTATAACCTCTATGCTTAAACTAGATGACATCTTTGAACAACTTTATGATAATGTCAATTTACTAATGAGTGCCGAAGGCTTTTATGTTGGACTTTTTGATGAAAAAGAAAATGTACTTCGTTTTGATTTCAACAATGAAAACGGAGAGATGCTTGACAGCTTTACACTATCATTAGAAAACAAAAAAAGCTGGATGGTTTGGAGCTTTTTAAACAAGCAAACAGTGAAAATTAATGATATAGAAAAGGAATATAAAAAATATATTAAAGGTCTTTCGGCTACAAGAGGAGAGTTAATGAATTCAGCGATGTATTCTCCTTTAATAGTTGAAGGAGAAGTTATTGGTGTGTTTAGTATTCAAGCAAAAGAAAAAAATGCATATACTGAATCACACAAAGATTTATTGCAAACATTGGCAGCTTATTTAGCGATTGCCATTAAAAATGCAACAAAAACTAAACAACTTGCAAAGTTAAATAAATTATTGAAGTCAAAGTCAGAGCAGGATGGATTAACTGGTATACCTAATAGACGTTTGTTTGATGAAACATATAACAAGCTATGGATAGAATCTTTGAATCATCAAAGCTTACTTTCAGTACTAATGATCGATATTGATGATTTTAAAGAATTTAATGATCAATACAGTCACTTAGTTGGGGATGAGGTTGTTAAATCTGTCGCAGAAATGCTATCTAAACAAAAATGTACTGAGCATGATTTTGTTGCTCGTTATGGTGGAGATGAATTCGTTGCTATCTTGCCAGGTTGTACACAAGATGACGCTATTGCTTTTGGAGATGCTTTTAGAAAATGTTTACGTACCATTAATACAACACTTAATATTGATAAAGAAGTGACTGTGTCTATAGGAATAGCGAGTACTATTCCTACTAAGAATGGAAATAAACAAAAATTAATATATACTGCAGACAATCAACTTTATTTAAGTAAAGCAAATGGTAAAAATCGAATTTCTACATCTAGTTTTAAATGATTAAAAACAAGTCGTAAAACGGAATTGGTTTCTTAAAAAAAGACATTAATAAAAAGA
>CAYVZR010000040.1:0-10359 GCA_964456195.1 uncultured Candidatus Izemoplasmatales bacterium
TAAGGTCTGGTTCTAAAAAGTCATCTTCAAAAACACTATCATTTGCTTGTTCTAAGGAATCAAGCAAATCATAATATCTGTCTTTTGAAGCATCGTCTAAATCTTTTCGTTTATGAATGTTATTTAGTGCAGGATATCTATTACATCTAATGTATTCCATAAACTTACTTTTAGTGATGTTCATATTTGACATAATAACACCTCCTAAATACTATTAATAAACCCTAGAAACTCTCTATTATGGACATTTGGTCCGTATTCATGAATTGTTTCATAATTTTCGAATATATCCATTACTTCATCAATAGTTTTCCAGACTGTTTCCATTCCAATAGATTTCTCTTCTACTGTTAGATTTCGATCAAATCCACCTTCAATGTATTCACATATAAAGTAGTTATTAGTCCAAACACTTTCAACGAAATACTCAGTAATTGAGACTTTTTTCTTTAGTACTTTTACTTTTATTCCTGTTTCTTCCATAATTTCTCTTTTTGTGCATTCTTCTTGTGTTTCACCATCTTCAAGTCCTCCACCAGGAAAAGTAAAGATTCCCATCTCCTTAATAAAAACCATTAAGTATAGATCATCTTTTTTGACTATTCCTCTACAGGCAATACGGTGATTTTCAAGATTAGCATCTTCTATGCTAATATCATCTGAAAATATATCAATTTCCATAATTACTACCTCTTTAAAAAATGCAGTCTAAGCTGCATTTTTAATCATTTCTTCAATTTTATCTTGGAGATTACTAACACTAAAAGGCTTTAATATATACATATTTGCCCCCATGCCAATTGCTTTTATTACATCTTCTTTGTTTTCTATTCCTATTAATACTAAAATGAGTAAATTATTAAATTTATCGTTACTTCGGAAATAATTCAATATATCTCCACCACTAAGCCCTAGAATATTCCAGTCAATAATAATCATTTTAAGAGAATCTATTGAATCGGCTAAATCAATTCCAGCATTTCCATCCTTCGCTTCAAAAAATCCATAATTCAGGTCTAATACACAGTCTTTTACTACTTGTCTAATTGTTTTTGAATTATCAATACACAAGATATTTACCATCATTATACCTCCTCAAAAATATTAAAATTCTTCTTCTTTAACCCACTTAATTTTACGTTTGTTTACCATATGTTTATTACAATTATCTTTGATAAATCTATTTATATCCATACCAAAATCTCTTTTAGCAAGTAACATTCCGTTATTTTTATTAAAATAGACAAAGAAATAATCTTCTGTTTCTTTAATACTATAGAATTCACTCCAATGTTTTAGAAGATTTCCATCATTAGTCAAATAAGTAAGTCCCTCGTCGTTTAATACAAAATTAATTATCATTGAATCTTTATGTTTATCATAAGCTCTTTTAGCTCCATATCTTGTAAATAACAAAAAGAATATTAAGAAAAAGAAAATCCCAATTCCTAAATAGAAAAATGTCCAACTACCAGAAAAGATTGGTGTAAGTAACAAATACCCAATACTCCCCGTAAATAGTAATATATTTGATAACTTAAATACACTTGTTAACATATGATTTGTTGCGAAAGCAACGTAATCTTCTTTGGTCCATGCTTGTTTAAACTCATAATTCATAATAACTCTCCTCTCATCTCCACAAGTATTTTATCATATTTTAAAATAAATACTATATCTAAATTCCTTTAAGCAAAAATATTTGCGAGTCTAAAATATAGAATAAAATTCCTGAATAAATTACTGCTAAAAATATTAAGCTAATATTCTTTTTTATCGATTCTAAATCAAGTCTATAAACCATGAATAATGAAACATATAAAAACGTTATACAAAGCACAGTCAACACAGTTTTTGTTATTTCATTCCATGTTGTGTATACAATCCCAAAATTAATACCACTGTTTAAAAATGCAAAATATGCAATATTAAAAATTGTATAGATTGCAAAAACTATTAACAATTTTACAATTACTTTCATCTTTTTCTCCTTAATATAGTTCTTAATCACTCAATACTTTTGTGATTTCTATTACATCTTCAAATTCCTCTATTGTCAATATATCATTTCCAATCACATATTCGATTGTTTGTTCTTCAAATCCATTTTTAACTAATAAACTATTTTCATTAGAACATTGATAAAAATAATCAAAGGTATCATCTGTATAAAATGGTCCAATTTGTGGATCGCAAATTTCCTCGCCATTATAATAAATTGTCCATTCCTCAATTCTGCCTATTTTATCATAACCTCTAAGTTGCATCTGAAAAACACTTAGAATAAAGATAGCTAATACAATAACAAAAGTAATTCCAATTCTAAGTCCGTTCATTTAATCACAACCCTCTATTCAAGCTTACTATTAGATAATAGTCTACCGTCCATTAATTCAACTAATTCTTCTATTGTAATTTTATTTTCAACAAGTCCTTCACCCATGGTGAATTGGTCACTTTCACTAGTAATAAGGTAATAATGAGAGCTTAGACAAGGCATAATATAGATATTATCATTATCTTCATATATTTCTTCTTCCATGTCTGCACATTCATTATAGTTCATTTTGTATAGAATATATTCATCCAAAGTATTTACTCTATAATAAAAATGAGAGTCTTGAATTATCACAGGTTTAAAAACTGTCCCAATAAGAACAATAAGTATTATTATTCCAATAATTATAACAATGATTTTCTTCATAATACCATCTACCTTTTTTTACAAAACAATATGTAAATCTATCTTTATTATATCATATAGTAAAAGAATTTAGAATTTTCGTTAATAAAGATTAATTTAAAAATTCAACAACTTTCTCATATATTTCTAACTTATTAGTCTCTTGGAAAGAATCATGTCTGCCTTCAAAATTTTGATATAGAGTAGAGTCTATTCCTAAAGATACAAAACGATCATTTAACTCACTAGTCTCAATCGAGAAGTTAGTAGCTGGATCATGTGTTCCACTTATTAAAAGAAATACATTATCCCTCTTTATTTTCGCAATATTCCTTTTCGTATTCACATATTTAAATAACTTTATCATATCAACAAAGACACTTACACTTAATCTAATATATAAATACTTATCAAGTTTATCTATTTCATTTTGTCCTTTATCTCTTGTTAGCCACTCAATAAAATGATCCATCTCTACTTTTTCTTTTAGTTTATATTGAGTTTCTCTAAACATACCATCAAAAAGGTTACTTGGTTTTTTAGATCCGAATAGTTTTATTAACCCTCCAACAAAAATAATAAACCCCATACCTTTAGTAGACGATTTTCCTGTTCCGTTCAATATAACTTTCTTATAACTAACTACATCATCAATCAAACAAGCTCTTAGTACACCTGCACCTAAGCTATGTCCTATCGCATATATATTTAAATCAGGATAATCAGCAACTATCTCATCATAAACCGCTATAACACCAAATTCCAAGCTATCTATACCATTTTTATCAAAGTAGACAACATCTTGATCTTTCTCAGTTCTACTTTTCCCTTGTGATAGTTGATCATGAAGATAAACTATATACCCTTTTAAGTTTAAATACTCAGCAAAAGAGCAATATCTTAATCCATGTTCGTTAATTCCATGGACAATTTGAATAACTCCTTTTGGATTTTCAACATTATCCCATATATAAAGGTGTAGTTCATTTCTAAATACATCTTTAATCTTTTTCTGTATCATATTTATTCTCCTTAAGAAGCTAAATTATTGATTCTTTTAATACAACACTAATTATACAATATGATTATACCAAGAAAAAAGAAGAAAAGAAAAACAAACTATGTTTTTATGAAATTCATAAAAAAAGACACTATCTAAAGCGTCTTTAAATATGTATTTTGTAGTTCTGGGCAAAATTAGTCCGTTAACACATACATTTTCAATATAAAACATATCAAAAAAAGTTGAAATGCTATTCTTCTAATAAAGATAATATCTCTTCTTTTAATTTTATAAATTTTTCTTCATCAGTAACATGTTCTTTAGGATTAATTAGTAATCTATTTGTATAGTCTACATCATAATTAGTAACAATACTCTTTTCTCCTCTTCTCATAACGTATATTTTAGTTCCTAGTAATAACGCTTCATCAATATCATGTGTAACAAAGAAAATCGTTGAATTATTCTTTTTCCATAGCACTCTTATCATCATTTGCATTTTTTTTCTTGTAAAGCTATCTAGAGCGCCAAAAGGCTCGTCCATTAATATTACTTGAGGATTATTAGCGAGTGTTCTAGCAATAGCTACTCTTTGTCTTTGACCACCTGAAAGTTCAAAAACTCTAGAATCTTTATATTCTTCAAGTTCTACTTGTTCTAAATATTTATCACAAATAGAATTTATTTCTTCTGTCGACTTTTTAGCTAATTTAGGTCCTATAGAAACATTTCTTTTGACATTGTACCACGGAAATAGATTTGTTTCTTGAAAAACCACACCACGTGATTTATCTGGACCTGTAATCTTCATGTCATTCATTAAGATTTCACCTTCATTAGGAATAACAAATCCAGCAATCGTTTTTAATAGCGTAGATTTACCACAGCCTGAAGGCCCTAAAATACATACAAATTCATTTTCATGGATTTCTAATGAAACATTATTAATTGCGCCTATAGTTTCTTCATCTAAATCATAATCAACACTAATATCTTTAATCTTTATTAGTGTCTTCATCATTTACTCCTAGTGCATATGAATTATTAATAAATAGCGCTACTTCATCTCTTGTAATTACTCTGTCTATAAAATCTTGATGTAATAAGAAATCTGATTGTGAAAACATAGTATCGACATATCCTGAAATGAAACTACTGCTTTGCATTTCTTCAATACTAGTCCAAATTGACCCACTTACTTGCACATCAATCTCTTCTTCTGATAACTCTAATTCATCTGCTAGTTTACTTATAGCGTCAATCCTATTCACTGTAAAATATTCATGTGCTTCAACCATACATTCTATATAGGCTTCTATTAATTCAGGATTAGCTTCAGCAAATGATTTTCTAGCTAATTCTACATTAGCTGTCATATAACCTTTTTCAATCATATCCTTTGATGAAACAAGCACAGATCCACCATTATCTAATAAAATTCCCAGTGATGGTTGCCAAGTATAAGCAGCATCAACATCTCCACGTAACCACGCAGCTGTTAATTCACTAGTTTTCATATTTAGTAGTTCTACTTCATCTTCTATATTCGCTTCCTTTAATACATTGAGTAACACATAATGAGCCGTAGAAACAAATGTGGTAGCTACTCTTTTACCTGCTAAATCTTCAACAGTATTAATTCCAGCACTATTTCTAATAACCAAAGCTTCAACTTCACCTAATGTTTCATGAATCCAAATTAATTCTGCATCCAAATTACTACCTAAAGCAACTAATGAATTAATATTTCCCATAGTGGCAAAATCAATATCTCCTGATACTATTGCTTTATTAGCATCTACACCTGAATCAAAAGTATAATAATTAACATCATATCCAAGTTCAGAAAACTTTTCATCAAATAATCCCATTTGTTTAGCTAATATAGCGTCATTAGGCACTTTTAATAATCCAATATTTACTTCGTTTTCATTTCCTTTACAGCCAGTTAATAATACTAGTACTGCTAGTAAACATATAATATATAATTTTTTCATTAACTTTCACCTTTCCAAAATACCACTTTATCTTCAAGATACTTTAAGAATCTATCGATAAGAATCGCCGCAATACCAATAATTATAATTCCAACGAATACTATTTCTGAATTTAACTTATTTGAGGCATCTAATATAACCCATCCTACTCCAGAAATTGCCGCAACCATTTCTGCACTTACAAGAGTTGTGAATGCGACTCCTGTCGCAGTTCTTATCCCTGTAAAAATATTAGGTAAGGCTCCTGGGAAAACAACATTTGTAAATAATTGAGTTTTATTAGCACCCAGTGTCTTTGCTGATAAGATATAGTCTTTTTTGACAAGTTTAACTGCTTGTACACAGGCAATGTATACAGGTGCAAACGCAGCTATAAAAAGTAAAACTATTTTAGATGTATTACCAATACCTAACCACAATATTAGAACCATATAATACGCTAATGGTGGTAATGGTCTTACAAAATCAACTATTGTAGATACAACAATCTCTATTTTTTTAATATACCCACAAATCAGCCCCAAAGGAACTGCGACTATTATTGCAAATATAACTGCTATAAACAGTCTTCCAAAACTAGCCACAATATGACTCCAAAATGATTTGCTTCCATATCCATGTATTACAAAATCAATAAAAGCTAAAAACACTTTGTGTGGTGGAGGTACCACTACTTCGCTCACTAAGCCAAGCTGTGGTATTGTAATAATAAACCAGATTAAAATTATCGACAACCAGACAATCAGCTTTTTAAGTTTCATATAGTCACCTTCTTTACTCTTGAAACACTCTTAAATATTATATATCACTCACTAAAAAAATGCCATCTATTTTGCCATATAAAATTAGATAATTAAACAAGAAGATTGATATTTTTTTGATTTTCTTGAGTTACCCTCAATATAAAAAAAACTGCACTCTTTCTTAATCATAGTTTCCTATGTCTAAGTTTTAGAATGCAGTTTAAAATTAATAATTATCTTTTAAATATATTTCCAATAAAGTGAATTATCCTAATTTCTTGTAGAATGCTTTTCTAATCATATTTCCTAAGTATCCGCCACCGAATAAGAAGAAGAAATAGAACCAACCAGCTAACGAGAAGTTAGCGATAGGAGTGTATAAAGCACCAACATTACAACCAAGTGATAATCTAGTACCAAATCCTAATAATAAACCACCCATTGCAAATAATACGATTTCTAAAGGTTTAATTTTTAATCCTGATTTGAAAATTTCAACAAATCTACCAGATAACAATAAACCAACGAAAGCACCAACAATGATACCAATGTTTTGCATATATCCAGCTGAATCAACTAAAGCAGTTGTAAATGATCCTGCAGGTCTTCCTGTGAATGAAACTAATGAATCAACACTAACACCAAGTTTAGCTAAGATTGTTCCAAACCAGTTTCCGTAAACAGTTGAAGCTCCCCAACCTGTATTTGTAACTGCATATAGCATACCAAATAATAATGAAATAATTATAGCTGTTTGAACTAATGACCATTTTTTTACAAAGAATCTGTCCCATACTGATACTTCTTCTTTTTCTGGAACGATTTCAATTGTAGGTATATCAAAGTTTTTAGCGACTTTCTTTTCATACCATTTAGCTAAGAAACCAACTAAAACAGCAAATAAGATAGTAACTAATAATGCTCCAACAACACCTGTTGCCATGTTAGCTCCACCATTACTGAACCAGTCAACCATCCATACACCATTATAACTATCAGTTGTAAATAATGAATTTCTTACAAAACCTGAAGACATTAATGGGAACCCTAAAAATACACCAATTCCAAAGAATACTAATGTAATTAATGCTCTAGGTAACCCAAGAGGCATATCTTGTAAAACTCCTGTTGCACAACAACTTGAGAATGCCATACCAATACCGAATAAGACACCACCAAATAATAATCCCCAAGAAATTGGGTTAACCCATAAACTTGGATTGCTTCCACCAACGATAAATGCTCCAACGATCATAGCAGAAACTACAAACATTATTAATAAAGCTCTTAATAATTTTGTAGAACCAGTTCTGCATGCTCTATTTGATAACCCTGCGAAACCGAAGTCTCCTCTAGTTAAAGCATAACCAAACCCAAGACCAATTAAACACTTAATAAATACAGTTCCTGAAGCAAATACTCCAGCAAAACCTAATACTAACACTAATAAAATTAGTGCAAATCCAACACTTGCTTCAATCATTTGATTCTTAGTTAAAATTTTCATGTTTCCTCCTAGAATTTTTTTTTATTTAATTAAAATTATATTCTGTAAAAATTTTGTCTCTTTTTAAAGTTACATCTTCAAAATATTGGTTGTAACAAACTCCCATAAATGAACCTGAAATATTAATGATATTATGAAATCCTAATTGTCCTAATGCTCTAGCAACGTTATAAGATCTTTGAGCACTTCTACAATGAACATATACTGGTTTATCAGTAGGGATTTCTTCTAATCTTTGTCTAAATTCACTCATTGGAATATTAATTGAAGTTTTGAAATGACCTTGTGCAAACTCATCAGGTTCTCTTACATCAATTATAAATCCTCCATTTTCAACAACATTTCTCATTTCTGATACTTTAACTTGTTTAAATTCTCCATTCAGGATATTTAAAGCAACTAAAGCAGCATGATTTAGAGGATCTTTTGCAGTTGAGAATACTGGTGAATAACATAACTCTAATTCTTTTAAGTCTTCAAGAGTTCCACCTAAAGTAATCATAGTTGCAATAACATCAACACGTTTATCAACATTACCTTTACCAATTGCTTGGCATCCGATAATTTTTCCAGTTGGAACTTCAAATAGTAATTTTAAATGCATTGGATTTGATGTTGGTAACATTCCAACACTGTCTCCTGGGATGATATATACATAATCATATTGAATTCCAGCTGCTTGTAATTGTTTTTCATTTAAACCTGTATTAGCAGCATTTAAATTAAATATTTTTACACAACTTGAACCAATAATACCTTTGTTTTGAACTGTTCTACCATATGCATTGTCTGCTGCACCTCTTGCTTGTCTTTGAGCAGGCCCAGCCAAGGTAAGTTTAGTAGGTTTGCGAGTTATTGCACAATATGTTTCAATAACATCACCAACTGCATAAACGTCTTGAAGATTTGTATGATATTGATGGTCTACTTTAATACTACCAGTAACACCTAATTCAATACCTATTTTTTTTGCCAAACCAATTTCTGGTAAAACTCCAATTGCCATAATTACCATTTGAGCTTTTACAGTTTTACCGCTTGCAGTTATAACACTGTTATCAGTAATTTCTTTTAAAGCATCATTAACAATTAAGTTTACATTATTATCAATAATTTCTTTTTGAAGGATTTGTGCCATATCTTTATCATAAGGAATCATAACTTGATCAGCAGCTTCGATTAATGTAACATTTAATCCTGCCATCTCTAAATTCTCCATTACTTCGATTCCGATAAATCCACCACCAACAACAGTAATATCTTTAATATTGTTTTCTTTTATATAATTATCAATTTTTACGATGTCTGGAACATTTCTTACAGAAAATACATGTTTTGAATTAATTCCTTTAATCGAACGAGGCATAATTGGAATAGCCCCTGGAGATAAGAATAATTTATCATATTCTTGTTCATAAACTTCTCCTGTTAACACATTTTTAACAACTACTTTGTGTTCATCAGGTTTTACATCAATAACTTCATTATTAACTTTTGCGTTAATATTGTATTGCTTTGCAAATTGTGCAGGATCCATTAAAATCAAGTTATTACTTTCCTTAACTGTTCTACTTAAGAAGAAAGGTAACGCACAATTTGAAAAAGATACATGAGGACCTCTTTCAAACATTGTAACTTCTGCTTGTTCATCAAGTCTTCTGATTCTTGCGGCAACGGATGCTCCGCCACACACTCCACCAATTATTAATATTTTCTTAGCCATATGACACTCCTTTGTGATACGTTTTATCACACTTTTATTTTTGTATTTCCCTTATCAATTAATTATTATAACACTTCATGTATGTTTTGCAAGCAATTCTATAATAAAAAAACTGGACCATTTATTTCTGATAGTCAGTTTGCTTTATTTGTATGAAATTAACTACCAATAGTTGCAAACGCTTACGCTATAATTCGTTATTGTAAAATTGAAATTAAATACAAAATTATTTTAAATATACATTTGATTATATGTATATAGAAGTACGAACAACTCAATAAAATTCAGTAAATTAAACCATCTTTAAAAGGCTTGTATAAGCTATATATTATGGTATCACATAGATACAATGAACCTTCAGTAGATCAACTTCTAATTTAAAATAGGAAATAATACAAGATTATTAACCTCCTTTTTGCTATTTTAAATAGTTCGTAAACGAACTTACTTAATTATATTAACAATTTTTAAAACATAAAATTTACATTTAATAGTTTACTTAAGAAATCCATCCATTATAACAAAGGAGTCAACTGGAATAAACACTAAAATTCCTATTGCCAATTCACAATGTTATTAAAGGCTTGCTATAAATCTTTTTCCTATACTATATCAAAAGACATACTAGATTTTGTATATCTAATATGTCTTTTTTTTATTCTTATTTGTAGGTAAAACTTTCATTTAAACATTTTAATTTTCT
>CAYVZR010000041.1:0-10354 GCA_964456195.1 uncultured Candidatus Izemoplasmatales bacterium
ACAAATTCATTACCTCCATTAGAGAATAATGTTTCATCACTTCTAAACACATGTCTTAATTCATCAGCGATAGCTTTTATTAAACTATCTCCAACAATTTGACCTTTTGTTACACTAATATTTTTTAGGTTATCAACTTGAATTAAACAAACAGCTGATCTTTTGTCTGATTTAAAAATTGTCGCATCAACTTCAGCTGCTGAAGATGCTCGGTTTTTTAATCCAGTTAGAACATCATAAGCTAAACTCTCATACGTTATCTTAACCTGTCTATTTAACTCTGAAGACATTGTATTAATTGCCTCACCTATTTGTTTTAATTCCTGGGCGCCTTCAATAGCTAAATCCACTTGATAATTACCATTTCTTATTTCTACTATTGATTCAATAATTTTATCAATTGGTTTCAAAGCTTTTCGAACTTGTTTAGCAGTAATTAACGCTATAAATAATACCATAATAGCTGCTACTACTACCAAAATAATAAATATTACTTCAATTTCAAGAATTTGACTCACATAAAACATTGATACAGTGTAAAGATTAGTTCCTTCTATATTGGCAGATGAAACTACATAGTTATTACCATCTAAAAATGTACCTGTATATTGATTCTCGGTATCAAAGTTTTCTAACAAATACGATACTCCGCTATCTCCGTAATTATTTTGATTATCTATTTGAGCAAAATTTAAACTGTTTTGCATATAGTAATCTTGATATTTTTCTCCAGAAAAATACACAAGTCTTGGATTATTATTTATATCACTAAAAATTATTATTTCATTATTTTCTGGTAGTTTTTCTTCGGAAATTGTATTAAACAATACGGCAAGTGTTTCAAGATATACATCAATACCTACATATCCAATAACTGTATCACCATCAAATACTTTTTCAACATAAGAAAAACCATATTGTCCTGTTAAACTGTCTTCATAAGGATCAGTCAAGACAAAATTTTCTTCGCCTAAAACAAGATACCAAGGTCTTTCAGTTAATTTCCAATTTGCATATGATAATACCCCATCATGAGTGATAGCACACCCATCGGATCCAACGGAACACGTTTCAGACGTTGCTACATATACAACATCGTATAATGCTTCTTCTTGGTAATCCACAACCGCAGTTACTTGAACTAAATAATTAGAATAAATATTATAATTTGCATCTCCAGGAATTAAATTAGGTTCTCCTCCTGTATTTACATAATTAATATAATTTATAATATCTAAATCCGTTGCTAGATTATGAACATCAATTTCTATTGTGTCAATGATATCAGCAAAAGCTTCAACCACTATTTGATTTTGATAATTTGCATTTGTATTTCGTGTTTTATTTAGATTTACCGTATATAACAATATTGATAAAGATAAAATTAAAACCAAAAACAAAGCATCAAGAAAAACCGTCAAACTTACAATTTTGTTTGCCAGACTATTTCTTTTTAAGTTGTTTTTCTTTTTCTTTTTCTTATTTGTCATATTCACCTCGCGCTACTAGTAGAACCATGATTTAAAGAAGTCAAATAATCCGAATGGAGCATCTGTTTCTGGAACGTCAACTTCTCTTATATAAATATTAAATCGTCTTGTTCTTGTCGTTACAGATGGTCCAATATAGAAATATTTACCATTCAAACTCAATCCAGAATCAAAATCATCCAAATAATAATCTCCGAATTTAATTTCATAAGTGTATATATCATTTAAGTATTTATCTAACTGTAATTCAATATCAAATGCATAAAAACCTGACATATTTCTACCAAACTTGTATTCATAGTCAGATGTGGATGTATAGAAAAATTGTGACATTCTATTATTCAAACCATTAACTATTGAAAAAATAGGGAAATCATCTGGATCTTCACTACTTTGTGTTTCAGCAACTCCATTAGTACTTAAGTTCTTAATTGTAACAATAACTAATTCATTATCAAAATCTACACTGTTTTTAGCAAGTGAACATGTTTCTTCACCTGTATCAGTACAGTAATAAATATCAAACACTATGGTTAAATTGTACGTAACATCTGTAACAGAAATAAAGTAGTAAACATTTGTTAATCCATCTTCAGCTGTTACTCTATATTCAATCTTAACCATGTCTCCTTCTTCAGGTTCCAGACCAGTATCGGGATATACAGTAAAGTTAGTAGATAAATCATTTATAGTTGCTTCTGATGAAGTAGAATCAGCTTCATCTGTCCAAGACCATGTTGAAGTTCCAGAATCATATATATGCCTAGAAAGAGAAGCACCATATGGTAGATAATCTAACATATATGGTACATATAAATCAAGTGGAATATTATTTACTTTACCATCAACATGGAAGTAAATTTCTGCATTTTCATCAGCTTCATCATAATCAATACCACCGAAATAAACAACCGGATTATAAGCTGATGATGTAGCAGTTCCGTCTGAGGTAGCAACATATATATATGGATAAGTTGTTTCTGTTAGTATATTTGAGAATTTAACATCAGTTAAATACGCATCGGTTCCTAAATCTTTATTTATTACTAAATCTGTGGCAAATGTTATATATTCTGTAGTCGATCCATCACGATTATACTGAAAGCTAAAAGTATAAATACCTGGTAATGTTTCATAGGTAAAATAAATATACAAGTAATCAGATGCATCATAGGTCATACCTATAATTTCTTCTGGTAAATAAGTTGTTAAACCATCATTTGTAGTACCTGATACTGTTATATCTAAATATGAGAAACTTGTTGAAGATTCTATTTCATATAGGTTTTCTGTAGTATTTAAAGTTTGATCAAAACCTAAGTCAACGGTAAATTCAGTTAATTCAGCTTCCCTTG
This sequence comes from uncultured Candidatus Izemoplasmatales bacterium, assembly GCA_964456195.1. Taxonomy (GTDB): domain Bacteria; phylum Bacillota_I; class Bacilli_A; order Izemoplasmatales; family Izemoplasmataceae; genus JAFGXW01. The sequence continues at coordinate 2,846 of CAYVZR010000041.1, forward strand.
AGGTATAAATGTCAGCTAGCGATACATTGTTTCCATCTTTTAATACTGCAAGTAAGTCGACTGATCTTTCAATTAAATTATGTGTATAAGTTGTTTGAGAACTATTTTCAGCTTCAACAATATATTCCATTTGATACGTTTTGTATCCATTTGTTATAGTAACAGAAACTAATTTTGCACTCACAATTGATGCAAATTCACTTATAACCAAAGAACCTGAGGTCATAAAGTCAATATCATAAGTATAATTTGATTCGTAATTTTGTAGTCCAGTATCTATGGCTTCAGAAAAGTTAGTCTCTAAATAATCCATATAATCTTCTAATGGATATCCAACATTTACATATGATGTAATTATATTTCCAGAAATACTAATTGATGAATCGTCTGAATAATATTCAAATGAGACAATATCAGAATCCAAAGAAGCTGATTTATCAAAGTAAGTTGTAAAGGTTGTTGAAGTAGGGAAGAAACTATATTCAAAAGTGTAATCCCCAGCTTTTGATATATCTATAAACGTAAATGTTATGTCATAGTATCCAGTCCCAAAACTAATATCTACAGGCGTACTAGAAACTGTATAATAGCTTGAATCTAAAACTACTCCACTATAATATATCACAAAATTATCTTTAAAATCATAGTCTTGAGCTAAAATACCTTTAGTATCTTCAAAATACAAGGTAATATTTCCTAAACTATCTACGTCATCAAGTGACCTTAAGTCTAATGGATCAGTAACTGCCATTTTAGTACCATCATTAAAAATAACATCTTCAATCTCGGTTGAACCAGATAATTGAGCAGAACCTGGCGTAAATTCGATGAACACTTCATAGTCATTATAGTATGCAGTTTTCGCATATAAAGCAGCTCCTAAGAACGCTTCAGAATATACTGAGAAATATCCAATAGATATCGATATATTATCTTCAATTAACTGATCAGGTAAAGTAACAGTTAAATCAGCTGCATAAGCAGTTGAAATTCCATTACTTCTTTCATTATATAATAATAATCTATAAGCTTCTAATTGAGTGGTCGTAGGAATTCCACTATATTGATCATAAGCTCTTTTAGCAATTAAAGCGCCTGAAGAAGTCAAGGCACTAGTCACATTAAAACTAGCCGTTGTTTGTGACGAACCAAAGGCTTCAATACTAATCGTATAAGTCAGTGTTTTAAGCACATACTCCACTTCGGGATTATCAAGAATATTTGAACTACCACCATCCTCAGTTAAAATAACGTTCGTAGTATCTGAAGCAACTATTTCTGCTTTATCATTAAAATTCGTTTGTTTTAAATTGTCATAAGCCGTTTCAATTACAGTTGAAAAATCCGTTTTAATCAATGGAGATACAATATCGTAATCCATTAATAAAGAAGTAAAACCTGAATAATCTTCATCAATTGGTCTTATGTGATCTATATCAATATTTCTAGGTAAAACTAAACCAAATGATTGACCAGCCGTCGTACTTAAAACATACATACCATTTGGTCTTGGAGTTGTAAATCTAGTAGCAAGTAAATCATTTGTCATAAAATAAATATATTCTGTTAAAACAGAATCAGTTCTCATTGGAAAATCTTCATCATACACATATTGATTATCTTCATCTGTTATTCTTACATCAGTCAAATCTTCTGAAATCCACGGCACAGGAATACCACCACAATATCCATCATGAGCAGAATCCCCAATAGAATCTGAATAATAATCATCATAAATACCTGGATATGCGTTTACTGTATCATAGAAACGAGTAGCAGTAACTCCAACTTGGTAGTATAGATAATTTGTATAGTCAGCGTAAACAGTATTTATACTACTATCTACAGAAGTAACAAGTCCAGTACCTCCAACAATAAATCCGGTAAATACTACTTGGGTTGTATCATCATATTTAGCAGAATAATAAATAGCGTCATTGAATTGGAAAAACCTAGCTGATGAAGAAAAATTTAAAACTTGGTCAAGTCGGCCGATTAAGTCAACATTTTCATTCGCATTAACAATAAAGTCAAATGCACCTCCAGAATTGGTCATATAACCATCTGTTCCTCTTTGAAGCCTACCAAAAATTCCGCCGAACCCTCTCTTTGCTTCTGGATATTCGGCAGAATAACCAGATGGAAAAACAAAATTGTTAAAATCAGTATCATTCATATAATTAGCAGATATATTAGTATAAGACATTGAAAATTTATCTATACTTGAAGAAACAACTGTATTATCTATAGCACTAATATCTCCATAATTAATTGCTGTAGTAATATTAACAACTGTTTCACCATCACCTAAAACATATGTAGCTCCTACAACACCGCCCGCTACATCAGTCGCAGAAATAGTACCATGATTTAACATTCGTTGCATATAGCTTAATCCATATCCGATTACTCCGCCTGCGCTTGAATAAATAGCTGGCCTGTCTTGTGTCCCGACAGTTGTAGTAACAGATGCGATATCTACATATACGTTACTTGCATATTCATAAATATCCATATAACTTCTACTAGTTGTAGTTGTAGATGACGTACTGTACTCACCGATAGTATTAGACATAGCAGAAATATTACCAAAATTTAATCCATTTGAAAGGATAGAATTTTCAATATCATCAGTTAATCCCATTCCGGATGTAATTCCTCCTACTGTAGACTCTCTGTAAAGTGCAACTCCAAGAATCCCACCAGCTCTAACATATTCATTAGTCGCAACTAAAACATTACCATTATTGGCAGAGTCATAAATTCTAGATGTTCCACTGATAACCATTGCTGCAACACCACCGGCAACAATGCCTGAGTTGTAACTAGAAACTAATCCAGCATAAGAAGATGAAGTTTCACCGACAAAGGTAGAACTTGTATTCGAATTATAACCTGAAATATTACCTAGATTACCAGCATCTTGAATAGATCCTATATTAAGTGTAACAATTCCACCAATAAAAGTATTACTTGTTCCATGAATTCCATATAAGCTATCACCAACAACCCCATAAGATGTAGAAATGATACCTGAATTCATTGTATCGATAATACCCTCTGTTGCTATTGGTTGTGTTTCCGATTGAGTGTCATCATGTAAATCTCCTGCAAAATTAGTGTTAACAATACCAGCAATATAAATATTACCAGAACCAGACATTTCAGCTACTGAAATATCACTATCACTTAAAGATTTTTTAATATAGTGATCCACAGCAAGTTCTTTAGCAAACCCAGCCACGTATAAATCATATGTTCCTAAATCTACATTTACTACGTTTATTTCCCCATAATTATAAACATTTGAATAATCAACGTGATCTTCTAATGTTATACCAGCAATATATAAATGATTTGCTAACGTGATTTCTGTAGCTCCTGAGTTATTTAAATAATTAATATCTCCGTAATTAGTAACAAATCTTAATAATGTTTCATTGTCATTTTCTGAAGAATATAATAAGCTAATTTCATCATAAACATTATTATCAAAGTTAAAATCAGCATAATTATATGCTCTAGATATTGTTACATCACTACTTGAAATATCATATATTAGTGCTGCATAATTAAATTGAGTTTGAGTATAAGTCGCAGCTCCTTCTGTGAAATCATAAGCTGCATGATTAAATAGTAAAGCATACTCAATTGCTTCACTTGCATTATTAACTCCTATACCAGCTGCTGTAACATCAGCTGCTGTAGAATCATATGTATTATAAATAACTCCGCTATTATATAAATTAGCGAACTCATAAGTTGAATCTTCTTCTAATATTGGTGCAACACCGTCTAAACGTCCAAACACTCCACCTACGTATTGTTTTGAAGGTGCAGCCGTTGTATCTATGAAACTTTTAACATATATATTTGCATCGTTAGATACATCTACTAATTGATGTTCAACACCTGATGTACTATTCAAGTATCCAATTACTCCACCAATAAATATTTCTGCTTGTGACGACCCTGAGTCCAAAGTAAATATAGATGATGTCTCAAAACCATTTATAACTCCGTGGTTAACTACTTCATTAAGATTTAATTGCGATGCTTCTGCAGCTCCAACAATACCACCCATATAAAAAATAGGTTCAATAATGTATGAAGATGTATAAACATGGTTATTACCTGATAATGTACCATAATTTGATAAATTGGTTATTTCTCCTGAAGCTTTCCCAACAACAGTACCTGCATAAGTTTTACCCAAAGCTTCTGTTCCTAATGAAACATCAACATCAATTAAAACATTATTAATCGTACCACCTGTCATCTTACCAGCAATTGCTCCGATAAAGAAATCTTTTGAATAATGTATTTCTGTATCTGTAAAACTCACAGTAGACTGCGAAAAGTTAAGATTACTAATCACTGAACCAGCACCTAAAATACTGAATAATCCAGCGTAAATTTCTTCTCCCTTAGTTATTCCGTTACTAATATCTATATTATAAATATAATAATTTTCACTTAAATCAGTAGCTGCCGAATTCAATCCAGATAAACTGCCTGTAAAAGTTGATGACGGAATTTCATAAGCATCCGGAGCTAACACAGACATATCAATATTATGTTTAATCAAATAATCCGAAGCTCCGTATGCCAGACTACTTGTATCATAATTAATTGTTGAAAATTGAATAACTTGAGCAAAGAATTGGAAATCAACTGCATCGTCAATCCAATATACATCATTTGTATCATCGTACTCAAAACCATTTAACAATGGGTATCCATCACTATGATAGAAATACCATATATGTTTACTTGATCCATTTTCTTGTTGAGTTAAAAGGCTTAAAGAAGAACTATCTGATTTAAGTGTGGCTGTTGTTTCACCAGTCGCTAAACCATTTGGGGTATCAATAGTAAAGGTTTGTAAATTAACTGTTACATGAAGTTGATAAACCTCTGTATCATATATTAAATCACTTATTGTACCGTTATTAGTATAAATAACTGGTTGACAATTAAATTTGTTAATATAATATCCGTTAACAACTACTTTAGACATATAATATGCACTTCTAAAAATACCTTGGTTCGTATGTAAAATACCAGCAGCTTGGAAATCTTCTGAAGCAGTACCAACTGAATATCTCATTCCTGCCTCAGTAACATCTGTTCTAGTGTCTTGAACATACACATTTTCAACAACACCAGGTTTTGCTAAATCAATAGTAGCACCTGCGGATTCATCTGTAAGTGTTTCAAGCACAATTAATGAATTAGCTGTTGGAGTTCCTGTAACTGTATAAATACCATCGTTACTTGTAGAGCCATCGATTTCAACTAAATCTCCAGCAGCGAATATTGATAAATCAATTAAAGTTGATGCAATCGTTGATGAAGACTCCGTAAACGATACATCACTTTCTGTATAAATATTGGTCATATTAAAACCAACTAAGTTTGATAATTTTGTGATTCCTGTATGTAATTCTAAGATTTCAAGGTTTGGATCTATAATACCTAAATTTCTAATAATTCCTTCATTATAGTTAAACATACTATAGTGCTCTGACATCGCAATATCAATTGGCGTTGTTGGCTCTGATTCATCAGTATAAACTAGGAAGTCATAACCCGCTAAATATAGGTTTTCTATTTCAAACCCTTGGCCATCAAATGTACCTGTAAATGATCTTTCATACACATTTAATGCAATATCAACAAAAGCGTAACCAATTGGAATAAATGCTTTGGATTGCATTACAGCGTAATCAATATTATTACCTAACACATAATCAAGTGATAATATCACAGCTATTTTTGTATCAGACAATTTTTTATCTTCTGCTGGTACACCAGTTGAATATATTTCAGCAAATGAAACATCTAATGAGAACCTATATAGTTCTTCAGCTGTATCAAATCTTATTTTCTTTCCACTAACTGCAGAAGCACATGCTGAAGGTGTAGATGTAGTATCATCCCATTTACAGTAAATATCTCTGTAATCAGAATAAGTAACGTAATCTAAACTTGATGTTTGTACATCAAGATTGGTTTCCCAATCAAAGTCTCCATCAAATTCTAAAATATCAACAGGATCAGGTAGTTGCTGTGCAACAACACTAGGATTGGCTTGTAAGAAAAATAATGAAGTAGTAACACTAAATACAAAGACCAAAAACAGCACTAATAAGTGCTTTACATTATTTTTTCTCGCTCTTCTAATTGACACAGAACTCGCCTCCTACCATGATGAACTATTCCAAGGTTTTGTAACTAAATCCCATACTTCTTCTGGGCCTCCATCAACTTGAACTGCTTCAATTGAAAATGCAATTTGAAGAGAATATCCAGGTGGACTAGTTTCATAATCTTGATCAGAATAATATTCTGAAATTAACGGTAATTCCATTGGTGTTGAATCATCTATTCGTTCAACTGGTAATCTATAATATAAGTAATTATCATTTGTACGATTATCATACCAGTTCGTTGTATTATATTTGAAAGGCATATATCCATCAAAAAGAATAGATAATTCAGTAACATTCCCTTGATAATCGGTATATGTAAGTGTTAATTGTTCATACATTTTAACTCTTAGATAAGTTCCTAAACTACTGTAAACATTTACTATCAATCTGAAATCTTCAAAGAAACTTTCATTACCAGATGAAACAATATTTACATAATAAACACCGGGTTTAGTTATTACTTCATCTATTGTTATTGAAGCACCAGCTGTTTCATTTTCTAGAGTTTCTTCTACAACTAATGAAGTTGAAGTTGGTGTTCCTGAAACTGTATAATGTCCATCATTTGATGTTGAACCTACTATTCTAATAGTATCCTCATCACCATAAACAGATAAATCAGTTGATGATGAAGTAATTGTATTCGTTGAACTCACAAAAGCTATATCAGTCCCAGAATACTCATTAGATGATTCAATTACAACTTCATTAGCTTCAAAAATATCAAGTAGAACTTGATCTATATTCACAACCTGTCCAGCAGCTTCAAGTGTTAAATCTTCTAGCACTACTAAAGTATTAGCTGTAGCCGTTCCAGATACGGTAAAATACCCTTCATTATAAGATGAATTATCAATTCTGATAGTAACTCCATCAGCATAAACAGATAAATCAATATTAACAGAACTAATTGTATGTGTATCAAAAGAAACATCATCACTGGTTGAAACATTTGTTGATTGAGTTACAGTTTCAAAATAAGCATCTAGACTAACATCAACAATACCCATCTCTCCATAGAAAGCTTCTTCGAACATATTTGTGAAATACGCATAAGAAGAAAAGACAAAAAGAGCTAGGGAAAAAACAAGTAAAATCAAAGAGTAAATCACTCTTCTACGCATTGTTTTAACACTCATAATCTCTTCTCCTTCCTAATTTTTGTGCACAAAAAAATTGCCATCATCATCGAACTCAGAGCATTTTTCATCCTTAAGAATAAAAAAACGCCCTCGTCTATAAAGACAACGGCAACTGGCTACCATCTTTCGAAGGCCCTATAGCTTTGCGTCAC
>CAYVZR010000042.1:0-10192 GCA_964456195.1 uncultured Candidatus Izemoplasmatales bacterium
GTATCGATTGGAGAATAGGCAGTTTTTGCACCAGAAATTTCTGGTCCAGAAGTTAAGCCAGTTAAACCATCTACACCATCAACAATATTTTTAGCGATAGCAACTGAATCTTTTACTAATTTAGAAACGTCTTTGAATACTGTCATAGTTTGAGTCCCTTTACCTTTAACAGTGTCTCCCATTAAACTTGCTAATGTTACATTAGAAGCATCTTGTCCTGTTGTATAGTAACTAGTATATGGATTTTCCATTTTAGCAAATTCTTGTCTGATTGCAGCTGAAGTATCATCATTTGGAGCTAATACAAATACAGCATCAGAAGTTTTTTCGATTTGAGCTACTAAAGCAGAAGCTTTGATTCCTGCTTCTTCAGGATTCCAGTCTGTATCAACTGGTAACATTGCAGCTTGTAAAGCATCTTTTGCTGCATCATTAAATGTAGCTTCTGTGTACATTGCAACATCACTGAATGTATCTTTAATGTTAACAATATTAAACATATAAAGATTAGGTTGTAATTCTTCAAATGCTCCACCAAAGAAATAAGTAGCATTTGGCCAGTCAGCAACGCGTCCTGCGAAGATTGCAAGATCACATGGAGCAGTAGCAGAACATCCTTCAGCTTCAGCTGAAGCAACTAAGTGAGCACCCATTGCTTTACCAACATTCCAACTATTGAAAGTTGTGTAGTAATCTGCATGGTCTGAAGCTGATAATGCCATACGGTCATGAGCAACTAATTGTACATCAGCTTCGTGAGCTGCTTGAACTGCACCAGCACCAGCACCTTCGGTAGTCAGAATAATAACTTCTGCCCCTTTAGCGATTAAAGCTTCAACATTTGTTTTTTCTTTTCCTTCGTCACCTTCTGAGAATAAAATCTCATATTCGTAACCTTCACCAAGAGCATCTAATTCTTCAATAAAGAATGCTCCATCTTGATTTGCCCATCTTTCTTCAGCTGCATCTGGTAATACAACACCAATTTTGATTGTGTCTTTTCCACCACATGCTGCTAAAGAAACTACAAGCATTGAAACTAGTAAAAAACTAATAATTTTTTTCATTTTTTTTCTCCTTCTATTTTTTTTCTATTTTTAGTACATATTAATGTACCTGGTTCCTAAGTTATGCTTTAATAAAGTCTTCTTCTTTTGCTATTCTAATTTTTTCACTAATTTTATTATAAGTTCCTTGAGTATTTGTAACTTTATACTCATATTCAAGTACATCTTCTTTTTTCTCTTTTTTAGCAAGTTTAAATTCTAGCATTGCTTCTTTCAATTTACCCTTAGCTGTCTTTAATTCGTCTCCAAATTCTTTTTTTGCATAATGCATTCCTACTAAATCAACTGGTCTAACATTTCTTGTATAAATATCAAATACAACTGCAAGAAGTAATACAGACCCTAAGATAATAGATTCAACATTTGCATTAACTCCAGCTAATGCCATACCATTTTTAAGTGACATGATTACGATAGAACCAATTACAGCATTAACAACTTTTCCGGTTCCACCAGCAGCACTACAACCACCAATGAATGCGGCAGCAATTGCATATAGTTCCCAGAAAGGTCCATGGTTAGGAGATGTATTTTGTAATCTTGAAGCATACATTACTCCTGATATTAAACATAAAATACCCATCGATATAAATACTATAATTAATATTCTCTCAACACTAATACCGGATAATTCAGCGGCATCAGGATTTCCACCTACAGCGTAAATTCTACGTCCAAGAGTAGTTTGAGTTGTCATAAAGTGATAAATTGCAACAACCGCTACAGTTATTAATAACAAATACGATATACCTCTAAACGAAGCTAAAGTCCAAGATAAATAGGCCAATACAACAGACATAAATACTAATTTAGTGATAAATAACTCGATTTTTTCATTCGGAATACCAAGTTTTATATTCTTCTTACGTCCTCTAATTCCAGAGAATAGTACTGCTAGCAATAACACTCCCCCAATAATAAGGGTAATAAGATCTACTCCAAGAACTTCATATGTTTGTAAATATCCAATACCGATTTTTTGGAAAAACGGATGCGAAGTTGGAATATATCTATTATTTGTTTTAAGCATTAAAAATCCTTTAAAGATAAACATACCAGCTAATGTAACAACAAATGCAGGTACTTTAATTTTCGCTACAAATAATCCTTTAATAATACCCACTAAAACTGTTATAACTAATCCACCAAGTAGCGCAAATATAACAGATTGTCCCTGATTTTCAACAGCAACTACAACGTACGCTCCTAGAAATGCACCAATGTAACCAACTGATAAATCAATTTGTCTTGTTACAATTACTAGTGTCATACCTACGGCCAATACTGATACATATGCTGTTTGATTCAATAGATTTGTAAAGTTTACTGGCCCAAGGAATACCCATCCAGTCATACTACCAAATGCAATAAAGATTACCCCTAAAGCAATATACATTCCGTAATCACGGATGTTAGTTCTTAACATTGAAATTAATGTTAAGAAATATTTATATATTAACCATGAAAGTTTTTCCATAAAACTTTTAGTTTTTACATTTTCACTCATTATTCCACCTATAATGTTGCACTTTCCATAATTTTTTCTGCAGTAGCGTCTTTAATATCAAACTCAGCTGTTTGAACACCTTCTGCAATTACATAAACACGATCACACATTCCTAATATTTCAGGCAATTCGGAAGATACAATTAGAATGCTCATCCCTTTTGCTACTAAATTATTTATTATTTTATAAATTTCATATTTAGCACCAACATCAATTCCTCTAGTTGGTTCATCTAGTATTAGAATTTTCGGATCCGAGAATAACGATTTACTTACTTGAACTTTTTGTTGATTTCCACCACTTAAATTACCGACTTCCTGTAATATGGATGGTGTTCTTATATCAATATCTTTAACATATTGTTCAGCATAAGAATTTTGTTTAAAGAAATTTAGAATTCCAAATTTTGATATTTTGTGCAAATTTGCAATAGTAATATTTTGACTTATTGTTTCAAGTAATATCAAACCATCTTTTTTTCTATCTTCTGAAACGTATGAAATACCTTGATCTAATGCGGCTTTAGGACAAGTTAGTTTAACTGCTTTATTAAAGGCTATAATTTTACCTGAAATCTTATATTTCTTTGGATTCCCAAATATACTATGAGCAAGTTCTGTTCTTCCAGCTCCCATTAATCCAGCAATACCAACAACTTCCCCTTTATGAAGTTTGATATTAGCATCAGACACAATGTAACGGTTTAAATTTGTATCAAAAGAATTTAGATGCACTGTTTCAAGTACAACTTCTCCACCTTTATATGCAGGTCTTTTTGGAAAAATATCTTCTATTTCTCTACCAACCATGTTCTTGATGATTTCTTGTTCATTAATATCTTTTCTATCCATTCTAATAATTGTTTTACCATCTCTAAGAACAGTTAGTGAATCTGCGATTGCTACAACTTCTTTTAATTTATGTGAGATCATTATTGAAGTTATTCCTTCTTTTTTTAACTCAACAAGTAAATTTAATAAGTTAGCACTATCGTCTTCATTTAGAGCAGCTGTTGGTTCATCTAAGATTAGTAATTTTACATTTTGGCTTAGTGCTTTTGCAATTTCTATTAGTTGTTGTTTACCAACTCCTAAAGAACCTGCCAATCTGTAAATATCAACATCTAATCCAACCATATCTAAATATTTTTTTGATAACTCTTTAGTTTTATCCCAATCCACTAATTGCCCGAATTTTGAAACTTCGTGTCCTACAAATACATTTTCATATACAGTAAGATCTGGAAATAATGCAAGTTCTTGATTGATAATAACTATACCCTCGGAAACAGAGTCTTTTATTCCATGGAAATGTTCAATTCTTCCATCAAAAAGTATATCTCCATCGTAATTACCACTAGGATATATCCCACTTAGAACCTTCATCAAAGTCGATTTACCCGCTCCATTTTCACCAACAATAAAGTGAATTTCTCCTCTTTTAACATGAATATTTACTTCATCTAGAGCTCTTACTCCTGGGAACAATTTAGTTATTGATTTCATAACAAGTATATTATCTTTTTCCAAACAAACCACCTCTAGTCGTATTTATGTTTATTTTGATAATTCGCATTTAATGTGATAGTTTTACAAACTTTAACTTTATAAATAAATAGCCTTTTATCTATTACTTAGTTTAACACTAAAACTAAATAGTGTAAACCCTTTTTTAAAAAATGTAAATTGATAATCATTCTAGAAAACATATTGCTTATTATTGCTATTTATCCGTGTAAAGCGCTTTTATTTGAGGATATATTTTCACAAATTTACTGTATTTACTATCATATAATTTAGAGTTTTTATATTTAGGATAAAACACGTTACTTAACTTGACTATATTTTTACAAGCCTCTTCAACACTGCTGTATTCTTTGCATCCAACCATTGCTAGAATGGCTGCACCAAGTGCAGGGCCTTCTTCTGTAGCGATTTTTATTACTTCAACGTTGAAAATATCAGCAATCATTTGAGCCCAAATATCACTTTTGGCTCCTCCACCTGTTATTCTAACTCTTTGAATATTAACTCCGAGTTTTTTAATAAGTTCAAACGAGTCTCTTAAAGCAAATGTAATACCTTCTACTATTGCTCTATCTAATTGAGACTTTTTATGATGATTACCCAATCCAAATAAAACACCTTTTGCATATGGATCATTTATTGGAGATCTTTCTCCTGATAAATAAGGTAAGAAGAACAACGATTCTTCAATATCGGTTAGCGATATTCTTTTGAAGAATGCATCGTAATCAAAATCATTAAAAACATCTTCGTTCCACCACTTTAAAGCTCCAGCTGCATTTAACATAACTGCCATAACATGATATTTCCCATTAGCATGAGCATATGATTGTAAATGGCTTTTCTTATCAATGTTAAATGTGTCACTTGAAACAAATACAACACCACTAGTACCTAGACTTATACTGCATTCACCGTCACTTACTATTCCTACTCCAACAGCTCCTACTGCTTGGTCTCCACCACCAGCTACTACATTAACATTTTGTTCTATGTATAAAAGTTGTTTTAATTCCGTTTTCAAAGTACCTACAACTTCATAACTTTCATATATTTTAGGAAGTGAACTTATATCCAATTTTAGGATTTCTAACATGTACTCACTATACTTTCTGTTTTCACAATCAAAATATAGAGTTCCAGATAAATCTGATACATCACTTGCGAATTCTCCTGATAATTTATATAACAAGTAATCTTTTGGAAGCATGACTTTTGTTATTCTTTTAAATATCTCAGGTTCATTATTCATAACCCATAGAAGTTTTGGAGCAGTAAGACCTGTTAAGGCAATATTTCCAGTTTCTTCTAATAATTTATCTATCCCTATTTCATTGTTTAAATAATCAACTTCTTTTACAGTTCTTTGATCATTCCATAAGATGGCGTTTCTCAGCACATTATCATCTTCATCAAGAATAACTAAACCATGCATTTGTCCTGAAAAACTAATTCCCTGGATTTTATCTTCATAACCAATCACTAATTCTATTAACCCGCTTAATGTTTTTGAATACCATTCATTTGGATCTTGCTCACTCCAAGATGGTTTTGGAATAATTAAATCATAATTTCTTGAAACAGTTCTTTCAACAGTTCCATCTTTTGTTACAAGGATTAGTTTTACTCCAGATGTACCTAAATCAATTCCGATAAACATATCTTCACCTATTCAAGAATTTATCAATGTATTCCATTTCTAATAATCTTGCTTTCCTAATTAATATAATGTCCAATAAAATATAAAGAAGATTACTCAATATAACATATATAAGTGAAATAAATGAGTAACGCTTTCAAAGATAGTTTATCACTTAAATTAAGGATTGTAAAGTTATTAATATACCGGCAAATTTTTATGGGCAATTATTTGTATATATTGTACATTGTGATTTGTCTTAATCATGAACTAAAAATATTATAAAATGACACTAAATTTTATTTTTTTATGTGAATAAATCGAATCATAGAACAACATTGCACATCAAAAAGTTGTTTTTTTAATTAAGTATATTTTAACATGGAAGCGTTTTATTAAAAATGTGATATCTTACTATTTAACTTGCGTTTTTCTACTATTTCAAATAAAAAGCGGAATTATTATTCCGCTTTTTGATCTTATTTAGTCTTTAACAATTGGTTGGCTATATTTCTCATAATCAATCCATATATACTTCCCTAAAGCAATAGTGTAGCTAATTGTATTGGGGTCCATATCATTGAATATTGCATTTGAAAGTTCAATTACAGCTTTTGCCATAGATTCTGAATCATTAATAACAGTACCGTATAAATATCCATCTTCAATTAGTTGAATTGCTTCTTCAATTCCATCTATTCCAACAACTGGAATCCAGTTAATTATATTTGAATCGACTTTTCCATCTGAATTATCGTCTGCAAAAAATCCGTCTTCTATAAGTGCATTTATCGCACCAATTGCCATTGCATCATTATTTGAAAATATTACTTCAATTTGATCTCTGTAAATCGGCAACAACTCATTCATCACATCAAATGCAACACTAGTTCTAAAATCAGCTGATTCAATCTTTAAAACATCTAAATCGTATCCTTTTTCTTCCATTTCATTCACTACATATTCAGTTCTAATTTCTGCATCTTGGTGTCCCTCTTGACCTTTTAGTATTATACATTGAATTTTACCATCACCATTTAAATCGTAATGATTTAAATTATTTGGATTACCTCCAAATAATTCCATAACGAGTTCGGCTTGGTATATTGCAGATTGTTCTGGTTTTGCGCCAACGTAGTAAACTTTATCCCAAGAAATCATATCTGTTTCCAAAGGTTCTCTATTTATAAAAATTATTGGAGTATCTGTTAATTTTGATTTCTCGATTATTGTATATGCACCTAATCTATCTACTGGATTTACAATAATCAGTTTTGGAGAATTCTTTAAAACTTCGTTAATTATTTCATTTTGAATGATTTGTGAATCTGTAGAATCATACATATTAAATGTTATATCACTTGAATTATGCATAAATATAGAATCTCTAAAACTCATCATAAAAAGGTCTTTTTCATCATACAGTATAAAAGGTACTTCATAATTAGTTTTTTTACAGCTACTTAAAGTCATTGAAAAAACAAATATCAATAATAATATGATAGTTTTTTTCATTTACTTCACCTTTGCTTTCAATGGATATGTTAGTTTAATAATTGTTTTTTCATCTAATTCGCTTATGATTTCTAAGTTTGCCATTTTTCCGTAATAAAGTTTTAGTCTTTGATATACATTTTTTAGTCCAATACTAGTATTATTTATTTCCGATTTCATATTCTCATATATTCCCTCTATTTGAGAATCAGTAAGACCATATCCATTATTTTCAACTTCGAATACCATCAAGTCTTCTTTTTGATAAGCTCTAATAATAATGATTCCATCATCATCACTGCTAATACCATGGTAGATAGCATTTTCTATTAGAGGTTGTAATATTAATTTTACAGCTTTAACATCGTTTACATTTTCATCAATAATAAATGAGTAATCGAATTTACTACTATATCTTATTTTTTGTATTAATAAATAATTTCTTGCATGCTCAAGTTCTTCTTTAACTGTAATAATAGTCTTACCCTTTGAGATACTGATTCTAAAGTATTTTGACAAAGCAACTATCATTTCTACAACTTGCTCATTCAAATTCTTCTCAGACAAATAAATGATTGAGTCCAATGTATTATATAAAAAGTGAGGATTAATTTGTGTTTGAAGAGCAATAAATTCTGTTTTTCTTTTCTCTTTTTGTTCTCTTAAAATTCTCTCCATTAGACTTCTAATTTCTGTAATCATGTTATTAAAAGCATTAGAAAGGATTATTATTTCTTTTTGTCCTTCAACTTTTAAAGGACTATATGAAACCCCATTTTCCTGGATCTCCAACATATGCTTATTCAATTTATTAAGTGGTGAAGTAATTCGCCTTGTAATTATGTTTGAGAAGTAAAACACAACAGTAACTGTAATAACCATAATAAGTGCTAAAATTAGAAACATATTCGTTCTTGAGCTGTTTAAAATCTCAACATTTGAGAAAGTTGCAATTCTCCATCTTGTAGCATTTAGAGTATTAACATTTGCATACATTTTAATTCCGTCAACAGTAACATATGATCCTCCGATTATAATTTCTTTAGCTATTGTAATACTTTCACAAGCATCATTATAACAAGAACCCATAGATGAGTATATAAGTGAATCATCATCGTTCAATATAACAATATGTCCGCCCTCACCAAGATTAGTATGATCTGACAAGTTTACAATCATTTCAGTACTAATATCTATTAATAGAATTGCGTTTTGTTTTTCGCCATTTAAAGTGTAACTAATTACTTTTGATACAGAAATAACTTCAGAATTACTATCTCTGAAAACATTTTGATTATGTGGAGAAGAGAAATGAAATATTGAATAATCGTGAAGAGCATTCTTAAACCAACTTTTCTCTTCTAAGTAAGTGTTTTGAATCGCAACATTATCACTACTTAAAACAATATCTCCATCTACACCAAGCAATACAATTGAAATAGTATTTTCATTTACTTTAACACTTTTATTATATATATCTTGTAGTTCAGCTTTGCTAGTAGCCATATCATACTCAATAGTTTCTTTTTGAATTTGTCTTGCAGTATTTAACACATCATTAATATAATTCTCATAATTAAAAATGATCTGTTTATTAATTTCTTTCGAACTTGACTCTACTATATCATTCATTGAACTATTAAAAATTAAGTAATAAGAAGCACTGGATAAAAGAATTACACTTATCATAATAGTCATCATTGCTATTATGATATTTTGTTTTATTGAAAACTCTTTAAATGATTTCATTTTTTCGATACTCTCTTGGTGAAACACCAGTGAACTTTTTAAAGCTGTGGCTAAAATAATAAACTTCATTATATCCACATTCTTTTGAAACATCAACTACCTTCATTTTTGTGTATTTTAATAGTTCCTTAGCTTTTTCAAGCCTCGTTTTAACCAAATACTTATTAAACGTAATACCTTTTTGTTTTTTAAGCAACATACTTAAATAAGAAACTGAAACATCCATTTCATCGCATATTTTCTCAAGAGACAATGTTTGATCACTAAAATTATTGTCTATATATTCAAGTATGCTTTTTAGCATCTTTTCAATCTTTGAAGATTGAATATTTGCATCCGAGTTTCGGTTATCAAATATTTGTTTTTTAACATATTCCAACAAATCTTCAACAGTGTGATATGCATCTAACTCTTCCATAAGATTGCTCTTTACAATGCCAGAAAGATTCATAAGTAGGTTTGCAAAACTAATCATTATGAACTCTCTGTTCACAAGGAAGTCACTACTATTACTTGTCAATTTTAGTCTTATTTTTTCTAAATACTCAACAATCGCTTCATCTGATCCATATCTGATAATATTATCAAGACTGTTTAATTCATCGCTTGAGATTACTGATCCATTGCTTTTAACATCAACAAACTCACTAGCATATACAATCCTGCTTAGGTTCATGAAACGGCTATGCCCTATTGCCTTTTTAGCTTCTTTAAAAGATGATGGTAAATCAATTAGCTCGTTAAATATTCTTGAAACACCAATTTTAATATCTGTATCTAAATAATCTTCCGATGTCTTTAATACTTCAAATAGTATATGATCAATCTCGTTTATACCAAAATCTTCTAAATTAATAATTAGTACTAATCCATCAGATATTACTAAAGTATGTTTTAAATTAAAATTCTTGAATTTTGATTTTAAAATTTCTAATATCTTCACTTTTAATTCTTCAATATCTTGGATTGTATCTTTTGAACTTAAATCTATATCAATTAGACATGTTACAAATTTACCTTTTCCTAAATTTATTCCATAAACTGATAACTTGTCAAAATCTGCATCTTTTAACTCACTTGAATGCAGTAAAGAACTTAAAAAACTATCTCCAATAATAGGGAGAATATCGTTATACTTTTCTTTAATTGAAGTGATATTTCTTAATTCTTCTCTTTCAGTATCTAATTGTGTTTTTACTTTTTTTAGAAA
>CAYVZR010000043.1:0-9572 GCA_964456195.1 uncultured Candidatus Izemoplasmatales bacterium
TCAAGTATTTCTTTTATGTCTTTTTCACTCACTTTTAGATTTTTTAACTCTTTTTCTAAATCTTTCAGAAATTTGTTCATTCTTTTTTCCTCCTCTATTTAATATTTCGTATACTCCGCCAATAAAATTATCCCATGAATCTCTAAGTTCTAAGTAATAATTAAACCCTTTTTCAGTTACTTTATAGTATTTTCTAGGTGCTCCTAAATCAGATTCAACTAAATATGTAGTAAAATGACCTTCTTTAGTTAATCTTCTCAATATTGGGTATATTGTGTTCTCATTTACATCTATGTCCTTTGAGATATTGTTGATGATTCTATATCCATACATATCCTCCATAACTAGCTCAGATAGTACACATAACTCCACTATACCTCTTTTAAATTGCGCATTCATAGGCATTACCTCCTGTACTGATTATAACACAGTAGTGTGTTCTACACAACACCTAAATAAAAAAAAGGACAAAAGTCCTTTTTTTAGAATAATCCTTGTGCGTTTCCTTCATCATCAATGTCCATAGCAAGCGCTGATGGCACTTTTGGAAGTCCAGGCATAGTCATTACATCACCCGTTAAGGCAACTATAAACCCAGCACCAATTGAAGGTGTTAATTCTTTAACAGTTATTGTAAATCCTTCAGGTCTACCTAATAATTTTGGATTATCACTTAAACTGTATTGAGTTTTAGCCATACATACTCCTAAATTATCCCACCCTAGCTTTTTAAATCTTCTAAGTTGTATTCTAGCTTTCGAAGTAAATTCAACGTCTTTAGCACCATATATCTTCGTACATACTTTTTCAATTTTCTCTTTCAATGTATCTTCTACTTTGTAAGTTCTTTCAAAATTATTTTCTTTAGTGTCAATCTCGTGGATTAATTTTTTAGCTAAATCAACCGCTCCTTCTCCACCTTTTTCCCATACTTCACTTAGTGAGTAAGGATGATTATTTTCCTTCAAATAATTGTCAAGTGCTTGTGTTTCTGCAGCAGTATCCGTAACGAAGCTATTGATTGCTACAACATAAGGAATTTTATATCCTTTTATAGATTCAATATGTTTCTCTAGGTTGGGAATTCCTTTAAGTAGGGCCTCAACGTTTTCTGCACCTAGTTCTTTTTTATTTACTCCACCATGCATTTTAAGTGCTCTTATAGTTGCTACAATCACTACTGCAGCCGGTGTAAATCCAGCTTGTAGTGTTTTTATGTCTAAGAACTTTTGTGCCCCTAAATCAGCTCCGAAACCAGCTTCTGTGATAACATAATCAGCTAATTTTATTGCCATATTAGTAGCAATAATACTATTACAACCATGAGCAATGTTTGCGAATGGTCCACCATGTATCAAAGCAGGTGTATTTTCAAGTGTTTGCACTAAGTTCGGTTTAACAGCGTCTTTTAAAATTAAAGCTATTGCTCCTTCAATACATAAGTCTCCTACAGTGATTGGTAATCTACCATATGTATATCCAATAACAATTCTTTTTACTCTTGCCTTTAAATCTTGAAGATCTGAAGCAAGGCAAAGAACAGCCATAATTTCTGATGCTACAGTGATATTAAAACCATCTTGTCTAGGAAGTGAATTTCCAATTCCCCCAAGTCCAATTACGATATCTCTAAGAGCTCTATCATTCATATCTATAGCTCTTTTCCAACTTATTCTTCTTGGATCGATGTTTAAAGCATTACCTTGATGAATATGATTATCAATAATAGCACTTATTGCGTTATTTGCAGTTGTAATTGCATGAATATCACCAGTGAAATGAAGATTAATATCTTCCATTGGTACAACTTGGCTATATCCGCCACCGGCTGCTCCGCCTTTTATACCCATAACAGGACCAAAAGATGGTTCTCTCAAAGCAATAATTGCATCTTCACCAATTTTTGCAAATGCTTGTCCTAATCCTACAGTAGTTGTTGATTTACCTTCACCTGCTGGTGTAGGGGTAATAGCTGTGACTAGTATTACTTTACCGTCTTTATTATCTTTGAACTTTTCCATTACACCTAAATCAATTTTAGCTTTATAATTTCCATAAAGTTCTAAATCATCTTCATTTAACCCTAATTTTGAAGCGATATCAACTATCTTCTCCATTTTGGCTTCTTGAGCAATTTTTAAATCTACATTTTCCATATAAATACCTCCAAAAGTTTTTATATATACAATACTGATTTTGCCACAATCCCTTAAAAAATGCAATACATTCCATAAAACGCTTACAAAATTATTCCTACCATTATACTAATATTATAGTATAATAGAAACATACAAAAAAACAGGTGATAACTATGAAGATTGGAATAGTGGGTCTTGGCTTAATAGGTGGCTCATACGCAAAAAGTTTAAAAAAATATGGATATAAAATTTATGGTATTGATATTAGTCAAGAATCTCTTGATTATGCGTTAGAACACAATATTATTGATGTTGGTGATACTGATCCAAGTAACATCTTGAAAGATATAGATGTTGTTTTCATATGCTTGTATCCTGATGATGCAATTAAGTTTGTTCATAAGAATATTAGAAACTTCAAAAGAGGGGCAATAATCTCTGATGTAGTTGGAATAAAAAGAAAAATCATTGATGAACTAGATATATATAAAGACGATGACTTAGAATTCGTCTTTACTCACCCCGTTGCGGGAAAAGAATCGGTAGGAGTTAAAAATTCAGATGAAGCTATTTTCCAGGGTGCTAATTTTGTTATTACTCCAACAAAATGGAATAGTGAAGAAGCAATCAATGTTATAACCATATTAGCTACCCAAATGGGATTTTCATCAATAACTAAAATCTCAGATGTTGATCACGATAATATAATTGCATTTACATCACAACTAACACACGCAATAGCTCTTTCCTTAATTAATAGCGATGATGAACATTATGATACTTCAAAATTCATTGGAGACTCATACAAGGATTTAACACGCATCGCTAATATAAATGATGAATTATGGGCCGATTTGTTTATTAAAAACAAAGATTTCTTAATAAAACATATCAATAAATTTGAAAATGAACTTACAACCTTGAAAGAAGCTATTAATGATAAAAATAAATCTAAAATCCGAGAATTAATGCAATCTGCGACACAAAAAAGGAAGAAAATACAATGATTAAAAATGTAGATATGAAGCTGTTTCCCAGTAAACTAAATGGTGAAATAAAAGCTCCTCCATCAAAAAGCTTGAGTCATAGATCTATAATTTGTGCTGCTCTTTCAAAAGGTAAAAGTGTTATCTCAAATCTAATATATTCAGATGATATAAATGCTACTATTGATTCCCTTGAATTACTAGGGGCTAAATTTGATAAAAAAGAGGATTCCCTAACAGTTCATGGAATAAAAAAAATTAAACATGTAGAAAACGAAGTTAATTGCAAAGAATCTGGATCAACATTAAGATTCCTTATCCCTATCTTCTCATTAACTGATGAAGAGGTAATCTTCACAGGATCTAAAGCATTGATAAATAGACCTCAAACAATATATAGCAAAATATTCAAAGATGATGGAAATAAATTCACAATTAAAAACAATAAAATAATGGTAAACGGCTCATTAACGCCTAGAAAATACAATGTTAAAGGAGATGTAAGTTCACAGTTTTTTAGTGGATTAATGTTTGCTTTACCACTTCTTGACGGAGACTCTTCTATCTATATTGAAGGAGAACTTGAATCAAAAAGCTATATAGACCTTACAATTGATATCCTAGAAAAATTTGGAATTACAATATCACCATTTGAAAATGGATATTATATCCCTGGCAATCAAGAGTATAAACCTACTAATTACAATGTTGAAGGAGATTTTTCTCAAGCTGCATTTCATTTGGTTGGAGGAGCACTCAGTGGATTAGTTAAAGTAAACGACTTAGAACATGATTCTTTTCAAGGTGATAAAGCAATAATAGAATTCATAAAACAGATGAAAGGCAGAGTTATATTCATGGAAAAGGGTTATATAACAGAGTTCTCAAAAACAAAAGGAACTACAATAGATATCTCAGATTGTCCTGACCTTGGACCTATCATTTCGTTATTAGCTTGCCTAAGTGAAGGAACTACTCATATAAAAAATATATCCAGATTAAGAATAAAAGAATCTGACAGAGTGCAATCAACGGTTTCAACACTTAAAAAACTTGGTGCTAATATAACTTCATCTGAAAGTGAGATAACAATTAAAGGAACCTCTTCCTTAAAGGGCGGAGTAACCCTCGACTCTCACAATGATCACAGAATTGCAATGATGATTAGTATCGCTGCATTAGTTTGCGAAAAAGAAGTAACACTAACCAACGCAAATGCAGTAACAAAGTCATATCCTGGGTTTTTTGATGACTATAAACTGCTAGGCGGGAAATATAAACTGATATAAAGGACTGATACCATGGTTAAAATTAATATTCCAATTAAAGATAATTCATATGATGTGATAATATCACGTGGTATATTAAATGAAATAGATAGCTATATTGACTTAGACAGACAAATAGTTATCATTACAGATGATTTTATTCCAAAAGTGTATCTAAACGCTATAAAGGAAAAAATGCTGAATCCGCTTATTTTTGAGATTCCTCAAGGGGAATCATCTAAATCAATGGAAATTGCATACTCAATCATTGATGAAATGGTTGATTCAAAAATAACAAGAAAATGTTTAGTTATAGCACTTGGTGGTGGTGTAGTAGGTGACCTTGCAGGGTTTATATCGAGCATCTATATGAGAGGTGTAGATTTTATACAAATCCCAACAACTCTTTTATCCCAAATAGACAGTAGCATAGGTGGTAAAGTAGGTATTAACTCTTCTAATATGAAAAACTCTATCGGCTCGTTTTTACAGCCGAAAATAGTATTAATAGATCCAAACACACTAAAAACACTTGCCCAAAGAGAAATACATAACGGTATTGGGGAAATGATAAAATATGGATTAATAGCTGATAAATCGCTATTTATAGACATTTGTGAAAATAACATCTTTTCAAATATTGAAGACTATATTGAAAAATGTATCAAAATTAAAAAGGATTTAATTGTCAAAGATGTTTTTGATAACGGAGAAAGACAACTTCTAAATTTTGGTCATACAATAGGACATGCAGTTGAACAGTTTTCAAAATACAACTTATTACACGGAGAAGCTGTTTCAATTGGAATGGCAAAAATGGCTATAAATAAACCATATTACTCCAAATTAGTTGATGTATTACATAAATATAACCTTCCATATGATTATGATTATGATTTAGAAACTGTATATAATTACATAAAAACAGATAAAAAAGCATCAAAAAATACCATAAATTTAGTGTTAGTAGATGAAGTCGGAAAAGGCTATATGAAAAACATAAGTATAAATAAAATTAAGGAATATTTGTAGGTGAAATTATGAGTACATTCGGTAAAGCAATTGAAATAAATTTATTTGGTGAATCACATGGACCATCCATTGGGTTAGTAATTAATAATTTCCCCGCTGGGGTGAAAATTGATTTGGCTTTAATACGGTCTTATTTGAGTAACAGAAGACCAAAATCAGATCTTTCTACAGCAAGAAAAGAGCAAGATGATTTCGAAATAATTAGCGGATATTTTAAAGGCTTTACAACGGGATCTCCCATTACTTTTATAATTCACAACAGTGATACTCGTTCAAGAGACTATAATAAGAATATTTTGAGACCTTCTCATGCAGATTTTACTGCAAGCAAGAAGTACAACAATTTTAATGATTATCGTGGAGGTGGTCACTTTTCTGGAAGACTAACTGCTCCTCTGATGATTTTAGGTGCGCTATCTTCTCAACTACTAACAAGTAAGGGAATTACTATAGGTTCTCATATTGCTAGCATAAAAGATGAAGAAGACACAAAATTTAGCGATATTGAAGTATCGGCCGAAATATTAAAAACGCTTAACTATAGCCAATTACCAGTATTAGATACTGCGAAGGGCAAAGTTTTTGAATCAATAATATTAAATGCCAAAAAAGATAAAGATAGCGTTGGTGGAACGATTGAAACAATGATCCATGGATTAGCTCCGGGATACGGTAATCCCTTCTTTGATTCTATTGAAAGTGTAATATCACACTTAATATTCAGTATTCCAGCCGTAAAAGGCATAGAATTTGGTAAAGGCTTCTCTATTACTGAAATGTTTGGTTCTGATGCAAATGATAGTTTTTGTATTAAAGATGGCGAAGTGAGAACTAAAACAAACAATTCAGGAGGAATTCAAGGTGGAATCTCAAATGGGATGCCAATTACTTTTAAAACAGCAATAAAACCTACTGCATCTATTGGTAAAACGCAAGATACAGTTGATTTAAAAGAAATGAAAGAAGTTAAACTTGATTTAGAAGGAAGACATGATCCTTCAATCGTGCATCGAGTTATTCATGTCATAAATGCAGTCACATCATATGCAATACTTGAAATAGTCATAAGAAATGAGGGAACCTCATGGATAAAATAGAAAAAAACAGAGAACTAATTGATATAATAGATGATGAAATTATGTCATTATTAGACAAAAGGTTATGTTTAGCAGTGGAGATAGGTAAGGCTAAATCCGTATCCACAATTGCTGTATTGGACACAAAAAGAGAGAATATCATACTAAATAAGACGTCTAATTATAGCCATTCCCCACAGATTGATGTAATTTACAAGAAAATAATGGAAATGAGTAAATCACTTCAAAGAGAGTAGTGTTACTATGTATTGTTTAATTGGGAAGAAGTTAGGACACAGCTATTCAAAAGAAATCCATGAATCGCTAAACAAAGAAAATTATAATCTGATTGAATTAGACAAATTAGATTCTTTTTTCCAAGAGAAGCACTTTAAAGGTTGTAATGTAACCATCCCTTACAAAAAAGAGGTTATAAAATACTGCGATTATTTAAGTGAAACAGCTACAAGAACCCAAAGTATAAACTCAATCGTTAATATTAAGGGCAAGTTACATGGTTATAATACTGATTATGATGGTTTAAAATACTTAATTGATTATAATGATATATCTATTGAAAATAAAACGATTGCAATACTTGGAAACGGCTCTACTAGTAGAACTATACTAATTTTATGTAAAGATCTTAATGCTAAAAAAATCTTCGTATATGCTAGAAACCCTAACCATGACGAAGAACACTTAAACGACATTGAAAACAACCAAAATATTAACATAATTTTCAACGCTACACCAGTGGGAATGTATCCAAACAACGCTAATTCATTGGGTATTAACCTAAATAAATATAAAAACTTAGATGCAGTTGTTGATTTAATTTATAATCCTCATGAAACTGAGATTCTTAAAACAGCTAGAAAATTAAAAATTAAATCTGTGAATGGATTATTGATGTTAATCCAACAAGCTGTGAAATCATCAGAAATATTTCACCAAACTATATATTCAAATGATGTTACTAATGAAATCTATAAAAACATTTTGTTTAAAACCCTGAATTTTGTCTTTATTGGTATGCCAATGAGTGGAAAATCGTTCTTCTCTAAATATATTTCTCGAAAATATGGGAAAGAAGTAGTTGATATTGACAATATTATTAAGAAAAATGAAAATGCCACAATAGAATCTATCTTTAAGCTAAAGGGAGAAAAATACTTCAGATTATTAGAAACAAACGCAATAAAAGAAATATCGAAATCCCACAATTTAGCTATTTCTACGGGTGGCGGAGCAATTTTAAATGAAAAAAATATAGATTTATTAAAACAAAATGGTATAATAATATTTCTAGATGTACCATTAAGCTTATTGGAGACTTTCAATCCAATGAATAGACCTTTGTTAAGAGATAAATCTAATCTAAGGAAACTTTATCAAGATAGAAATCCATTATATAAGAAGTACTCTGACATCACCGTTATAAAGAATAGTTACGATGAAACAGAGACTTTTGGTAGAATTGAGGCGAAAATCAATGAATATTTTAATTCTTAACGGACCAAATTTAAACATGATAGGAAAAAGGGAACCTGAAATATACGGAACTAGGACATACGAAGACTTAGAAACATATTTAAAGGGTCTTGAATCTGTTTTTAATGTTAAATTAGATATTAAACAATCAAATTTAGAAGGTATTTTGATTGATTTACTCCATTATGGTAATGACAGGTTTGATGGAGTAATCCTCAATGCAGGAGCCTTTACCCATTATTCGTATGCTCTATATGATGCGATAAAATCTATTCAAATACCCGTAGTAGAGGTCCATTTGTCAGATATAAACAAAAGAGAAGATTTTAGAAAAATTTCTGTAATAAGAGATGCTTGCGTTAAAAGTATTATGGGACTTGGATTTGAAAGCTATAAAGAGGGCATAAAATATTTAATAGAAGAAGGTGTTTTAAAATGATAGTAAAAATTAAAAAGAATGCAGATCAAGAAAATGTAACTCAGTTACTAACACATTTAAAAGAATTAGGGTTTGATATTCACTCTAGTTTTGGAGAATCATATCAGGTTTATGGCGTAGTTGGTGACACAGCAGGGTTTGACACACGTAGTCTATATGCATACAATTGTGTTGACAGTGTGATAAGAATTCAAGAACCATTTAAGAAAGTAAATCGTAAAATAAAGAATGAAGATACTATTATCGATGTCAAAGGGATTAAAATCGGTGGAAAAGAGCTAGTAGTAATTGCCGGTCCGTGTAGCGTCGAGTCTTACGAACAAGTAGATATCATCGCTAAGGCTGTAAAGGAATCTGGTGCTAAACTACTTAGGGGCGGAGCATTTAAACCTCGTACATCGCCATATTCATATCAAGGAATGGGTATTGAGGGTCTCAAGATACTCCATGACGTTGGTAAAAAGTATGGTTTACCTATTGTTTCTGAATTAATGGACAAAGATCATATACCAGAATTTTTGAAATATGTCGATGTTATCCAATTAGGAGCTCGTAATATGCAAAATTTCTCTTTGCTAAAAGAACTAGGTAAATTAGATATACCAATTTTACTAAAAAGAGGTTTTTCTAATACAATAGAAGAATGGCTAATGAGTGCAGAGTATATCATGGCTGGAGGAAACGAAAAAGTAATCCTTTGTGAAAGAGGAATCCGTACCTTTGAACCATATACAAGAAATACTTTAGACATCTCAACTGTCCCAGTTGTTAAGAAGGTAAGCCATTTACCAGTTATAATTGATCCTTCTCATGCTGCAGGAAAATGGGATTTAGTTCAAAGTTTATCTTTAGCAAGTATTGCTGCTGGAGCAGATGGACTAATAATAGAAGTACATCATGAACCAGAAAAAGCATTTAGTGATGGAGCACAATCTTTAAAACCTAAAAAGTTTGATGATTTAATGAAAAATGCAAAAGCAGTTGCAACCGCAGTTAACAAAACTCTATAATACAAAAGGATTATCAATTGATAATCCTTTTTATTTGTTTTAGACCTTAAAAACTATTTTTTGAGTCCAATTTAAATTTAATTACTTGTGTTTAAATCCTATCTAGACATCCAATAAAATATTTAAATT
>CAYVZR010000044.1:0-9520 GCA_964456195.1 uncultured Candidatus Izemoplasmatales bacterium
GAGCCGTATCATAAATAATTGCAATTAATGGTATGCACATCATAATTAAGGCCTTTTTAGCTTTATTTCCTGATTCTTTATTCATAATTAAGTATGTTGTAATATAAAAAAGATAGAGTATTTTTCTATGAGTCTTCATTTTGAAGGGAAAGAGTTGACATAAACTGAAGATTTAGATGAACTTATAACAAAACTTCACTTAAGTAAATCTAAAATATTAAATTTGTAAAATTTTTCATATATAAGTTCATACTCTGTTCACAATTAGGTATTATTATATATGATATAAAGTTAACTAGAAACAAATAAAGAAGACAGGATTACGTGAGAATATGAGTAAAAATAGTGAATCAAGAATTTATGGAAAAAGAGAATTCATCAAAATTATGAGTAAAGCAACATACTCTATAGTAAAATACAGAAAATGTATGAAATTAATAAATAAAGAGTTTCAAACAAACTTAATGCTCTCAGTTACGGAAGTAAATGGATGTCGAGTTTGTAGTTATTATCATACAAAACGTGCGATTGATTCAGGAATTAGTAATCAAGAATTACAGAGTCTTTTAACTGGAAATCATAAGAATGTAAAAGTTGAGGAAGCACAAGCTTTATTGTTCGCGCAACATTATGCTTCTGAAAAAGGAAATTATTCTAAAGTAACATTTCAAAAAATCATTGAACATTATGGAAAAGAAGAAGCTTATGGAATACTAGCAAATACTACATTGATTTCTTTTGGGAATGCATATGGTATAAACCTAGGAAACCTAAAGAGTAGATTTACAAAAATCGGAAGAGTAAAAGATAGTAAAATCATTAATGAATTATTTATTTGCTTTTCACCTATTATGCTCATGCCTATTACATTATTTATTAATCTTTTTAGAAAGAAACAATACTAATATTCGATTGGTATTGTTTTTAAACAATGGTTTACTGTGTTATCAAATCTAGAGTGTAAAAAAGCCCTCTTGGGCTTTTTTACTTATAAGTATTATTGATTTGACAGCTTTCTTGTAAGTATTTGATAAAACAATTTAGTCTTGAATATTAAATCGTAATATTGTATTCTTAAATTGAAGTTTTAAAGAGGAGTGTAAAACATGATTAAAAAGATAAAAGAAAGTATATATGTAGAATT
This sequence comes from uncultured Candidatus Izemoplasmatales bacterium, assembly GCA_964456195.1. Classification (GTDB taxonomy): domain Bacteria; phylum Bacillota_I; class Bacilli_A; order Izemoplasmatales; family Izemoplasmataceae; genus JAFGXW01. Next base: position 1,145 of record CAYVZR010000044.1, read on the forward strand.
GTTTGTAGCTTTCTTTAAAGTTGGATTTTTTACTATTGGCGGAGGATACGCTATGCTTCCGATGTTAAGAAAAGAAGTTGTTGAAAAATATAATTGGGCATCTGACGAAGAAATGATGGATTACTTTGCGATTGGGCAAAGTACACCAGGGATTATTGCGATAAATACAGCAACATTTATTGGATTTAAGAAAAAAGGTGTTTTGGGTGCTATCTTTGCAACACTTGGTATGGTAACCCCATCATGGATAATCATTATCTCAATTGCGGCATTTTATAATGAATTTTCATCTAATGCTTATGTGGAAAGTGCATTTACGGGAATTAGGATTGTTGTCGTTGCGTTAATTTTAAATGCAGTGATAAAAATGGGTAAAAGTTCCATTAAAAATTGGTATAGTTTATTAATCTTTTTAACAGCTTTTGCTTTAGTAGCTTTCATCAATATTTCAGCAATTTACATTATTTTAGCAGCTGGGATATTGGGAATTATAATTAATTCTTTAAAGGAAGGAGCTCAAGTAAATGGTTGAGTTATTAAAATTATTTTTAATTTTCTTTAAAGTTGGTTTATTTACAATAGGTGGTGGACTTGCTGCTATTCCTCTGATTCAAGAAGAAGTTGTTGTAAGAGGGTGGTTAACTACTGCTGAATTTGCAAATATGATTGCAATTAGTCAATCAACACCAGGCCCAATTGGTGTGAATGTTGCAACTTTTGTAGGATATAGCCAGTTTGGTCCCCTAGGAAGTATTATTGCAACTTTAGGTATTGTTGCACCAAGTGTAATCATAATAATTATCGTTTCAAAATTTTTAAATAAATTCCGTAAAAACAAATACGTTGAAGGTGTGTTTGTTGGGATTAGACCAGCAGTTACAGCATTAATCTTAGTAGCAGCATATCTAATCGCTAAAGTGTCACTAGTAAATATACCGTTATACGAATCAACAAATAAACTTATTGATCTCATGGATTTTGGAGCTATCATAATGTTTTTAGTATTTTTATTTGCCATCAATAAATGGAAACAACATCCAATATTTTATATTGTTATAGCAGGTATTATTGGAATATTTGTCTTTTAGAAAAAGCAACTTTTTAAGGAACTTAAATAAAAGGTATAATAATAGTTAGGTAATTATTGAAACCTATAAAAAACTTAAAAAATACTGTGTCCCTACGATAAACTAAGGAGTGAAAATATGAATAATCAATTTTATAGTAAAAAACAAAGTGTTTATGCAAAAAATGGGGTCGTTGCTACAAGTGAAGGTTTAGCTGCCCAAGCTGGTCTTGAAATTCTTAAAAAGGGTGGAAATGCTATTGATGCAGCAGTTGCAACAGCTGCGGCACTAACAGTTGTTGAACCAACAAGCAATGGAATCGGAAGTGACAACTTTGCCTTAGTATATTTTAAAGATAAACTATACGGCCTTAACAGTAGTGGTTATAGTTCAAGAAATATCTCGATAGAAAAAGTGAAAGCAAGAGGTCACAAAACAATGCCTTCACTAGGAATAATTCCGATAACTGTCCCAGGAACACCAAAAGGATGGGCGAGCTTAATCACAAAGTTTGGTAAATTATCACTTTTAGAAGTATTGACTCCTGCGATTAAACTCGCAGAAGAAGGATTTATCATTAGTGAAACCGTTGGATTCTACTTTGAACGCGCAATAAAATCTTATCAAGCAAAAAATAAAGGAGAAATGTTTGAACACTTTTTTAAAGTGTTCACTAAAAATGGTGTAAGCTATAAAGCCGGCGATTTATTTAAATCTCAATGGCACGCCGATACTTTAAGAAAGATTGGTGAGACTAATAGTGATTCTTTTTATCATGGTGAACTTAGTGATAAGATTGTTTCATTTATGGAACAGTACAACGGGTTTATTGACAAAAGTGATTTAGCTGAATATGAAAATGAATTTGTCGAGCCAATCAGCGTTAACTATAAAGGTTACGATATTTGTGAAATACCGCCTAACGGCCAAGGGATTACTGCTTTAATGGCTCTTAACTTATTAAAAGATGATAACTTCAGTTCACTAGATGTCTTAACTTACCATAAACAAATAGAAGCTTTGAAAATAGCCTTTAGCGACACTTTAAAATATGTTACTGATCCATTATTTATGAAAGTCAGTCCTGATTTTTTGTTGGGGGATGAATATGTTAAACTTCGTAAAAAAGACATTACAAATAAAGCACTTTTACATAACGCTATTGATTACAAAAAAAGTGGGACTGTATATTTAGCAACTTCTGATAATGAAGGAAACATGGTTTCCTTCATCCAAAGTAACTATATGGGATTTGGTAGTGGTATTGTTATTCCAGGTACTGGTATAAGTATTCAAAACCGTGGCCATACTTTCAGCTTAGATACTAATCACCACAATAAACTTGAACCTCGTAAAAGAACGCTACATACAATTATTCCAGGATTTATTATGAAAGATAAATCAGCTGTTGGAGCATTTGGTGTAATGGGTGGATTTATGCAACCACAAGGACACCTTCAAGTTGTAATGAATTTAATTGATTTTAAAATGCATCCACAAGAAGCATTAGACGCACCACGATTTCGGTGGGATGAGGGATTGAAAGTTGCAGTAGAAAATTCATTTAATACAAGTTTTGCTCAAAAATTAAATCAGATGGGACATTCTATTAATATAGACCTATATGGAGGCGGATTTGGGCGTGGACAGATTATTCTAAAAGAAAAAATTGGTTATATTGCCGGAACAGAAACTAGATGTGATGGACACATTGCATATTATTAGTTTTTGTTATAGATAAATTTGAAAATAAATGATATATAAGAAGCGAGTAGTAATTAGAGCCATATGGGAAACAAACAGTGGGTAATTGGACCATCATATGCATATAATAACAAAACTCTTTTAAAGTGAACCTTTTATATTGGATACTTTAAAAGAAAATTTCACATTTGATGTCACTTTCTGTTGTGGTAGTGATTTATTTATGTGTTATATGTTAAAATAATGATTGGAGGAATATAAAAATGATTATATTGAATTCCATATTACTAGTGGTAATAGCAATACTTTGGATATTTGTCGGTATTGTAATATTGACTGACACTAAAGGGAAGGACGCATAACTATGATTTTTGGGCAAATAGCATATTTATTATTTATTTTCTCTCATATTGTACTTAAAGTGCTCTTGGGAGTTAGTTTGGTCATTTTAGGTATTTATATATTTTTTCTTGAAGGAAGAATATATTTTATTAAAATGAGGGTCAGAAAATTTTTTAAAAGTGAAAATAGAGAAGATTTAAAAGACTATTCTTTCACTGATTTATTAGCTGACCTAAACATTTCTAATAATGAGAAAAAATTGAAAACTCTAAGAATTTTGTGGTATATCATTACCATATTATCTATAGTTTTAATAGTTACTTATTAATTAGGATAATTTATGGAATTTTTTGAAACAATATTTTTGGACTTTTCGCTATAATTGTTGGTATATTAATCTTAATTCAATTTGTAGATGGTACAGTTGAAGAGATTATTTTCGCCGGTGGTAGTATTTTATTTGAGCCATATGATAGGAAATTATCTACAAATGAGATTGATTATTTTACTGGAACCCCAATTTTGAATTTACCAGGGTCTGCTATCTAAGGGCATATTTTCTTAGATTGGTATACAGGAGGGGAATTTACAGAAACTTGTAAAACAGAGAATATAATTAGCCGCAGATCAATCCTGTGTGCTCAATATCAACTAATTGAGTTTACATTACAATTTGTAGATGATTATGACATTTTATTATGACATATTTAAGATTAGATGATTTATATAATTTTAGTTTATAATTTCAGAGAAAGAATAATATAGAAAAAACACCAAAAATATATTTTGGTGTTTTTCTTTCAATTACAAAATATCTGCTTGAAAAATGAGTAGGAAACGATTAAATACAAGCATTGGAAACATATATTAATATCTTCAATATTATATTGTTAAATTCCATCAGTATTTAATACTTCGAAAAAACCATTATTCTATCAGTAATTAGTAAAAAAAAAATTTTACAATCTTAACTGTTTATGTTGAAATCAAAATTTTTAATGGTATAATATATAATGATAATAGCAAACTTAACAAAAGTTAAGGGCGCAAAGCTATGGGTCTAAGGTATTAAATTACTATGATTGCCAGGTTGCCAAAACGCAAAAAATAGATTTTTGTTTGTTTTTTTTGGTGCCTGTCTAGGTGCCATTTTTTAATGTTTGAAGGCATACTATTTTATCTTCTTTATTTGTAATTTAAATATAATATAATAGCTCAATCGTTTGAAAGGAAAAACTTGTGAAGACAAAAAGAATTATCACAGAACAAGATGTTAAAAACTTCTTTAGTTCTTCGATAAACTCAATCGAAGATGCAATGGGAATAATTAATTTAAATGTTAAAGAAAAAACAATAATCTTTGATTTTAACTCTGTGTTATTGTTGCGTATGAATAAAATATATTCAGAAATAGCATACACATTAGATTGTGAGCTTTTTGACAGAACATTTGTTGATGTATTAAACCAGTGTAGTAATTGTAAACTTGCTGCTAACACTGAATTTGAATATATAAAAAATGTAAATTCTACATTATATCATTTTGTTTTCAAATTAGAAGAAATTGATAGAAATAATATCAAAATCTATATGATTTGTTTTGAAAAACTATTAGAAACCGAAAAACAACTGTCATTATTCAGTAATGTTGTCGGTGCAGGAATTAGTATGTTTAAGGGCAGTACATGGTGGACTGATTATGATCGTTATTCTGATTTTTTTTATTCTTCTGATAATGGCCCTAGATTACTAGGATTGACAGTAAATAAAAACAAACTATATAATACAAAAAAATTTCAAAAAGTAAGAGACAAAGCAAAAATTGTATCTGAATTTTATGATGAATCTATAAAAGCTGAGGAAAACTCATTTGAACAGATAAAAAATAATACATCAGATTATTTTGCTGGTAGAACTCCAGCAATTACAGCCTCTGATGATATTTTGTGGGTGGAGGCATATGGAAAGTGTTTGATTCGTTATCCTGATGGCAGACCACGTTTTATTGTTGCTATTGATATTTATATGTCAGATATATTTGAAAAAACAAATCAATTGGAAATTATTAAAAACTTAATTAATTATGGACTAGTAGGTTCGGATATTGGTGTTTGGTATCATCAAACACACTTTTTAGAAGGAAGATACTACTTCACGGAATCATATCAAAAACTAATGGCGAATAAAAGACAATATAAAGATGAGATATTTACTGAATTATTTGAAGAACAAATCGCAATTATGGAGTCTAAAGGGAAAGGATATGAAAAGTACCTTTATGACTTTAGAAAAATACATAATAGTATATATACTGACAACGTTGATAAATATCACACTATTATTCCCCATCAAAAAGACAAAGACACACTTATTTGGATTGATGTTAGGGGTACTGTTATAGAACGTGATAATGAAGGCAGTGTTATTTTATTTGTTGGTGTGAATGTAGATGTAACAGAAGCGTACAATAGAAATCAAGAATTGGAACATTTACGTATTCAAAATGAACGTCTACAATTAGCAGAAACTCTCGCTATTAAAGCCAGAAATCTAATGATATGGAATTATACAGAACTCAGAACAGATAAAGAAAGGTATATATTTGGGAACAGTATCTTTGAAAAAAAACTTGGAGTTACCAGAACGAAAGATGGCTTAATATCTTTTACCGAGCTTCGAAAAACAATAGTAGAAGATGATGATAACTCAAAAAAACTTTCTAAAAAACTTTTTAATGAGTTGGGTTTAGTATTCATTAATAAAAAAAATACAGTGCGTAGAATATTAGTAAAACATAGAAATCTTAAAACCAAAGAGATATTATATCTTGAGCATTCTGTACAAGCAAATATGTCAACTACCTCAGAAAATAAACGAATTATTGGTGGAATATTAATTGAAGTCACCGAAAATATCTTATATCAAGAGAAAATACAATATCTAGCCAATAATGATACATTAACTGGCACAAAAAATCGAAATTACTTTGAAAACTATATAAAAGAAAAGCTACCACCTACTTATTCTTTCTTGATTTTCGATATAGACGGTCTTAAATTAATCAATGATGCGTTTGGGCATATGGAAGGAGATCGTGTAATAATACAACTAGCAAATTTTCTAAAAGAAGTTTTTGATAATAGTTCATTTATAGCTAGAATTGGTGGAGATGAGTTTATAGTACTTAGTAAAGATGTTAATCAAGTAAATATAACATCAAAATTCAAATCATTAGAAGCCAAGTTAATTGAGTATAATAAAAGTAGTTCAATCGAAATAAGAGTTAGTAAGGGCGATATAGTGGTTGAAAATAATGATATAAGCTTTGAAAAAGCCTATATTCAAGCCGAAAATATTATGTATCACAAAAAGCTTAACAATCGTTCATCTCGCAAATCAAAAATACTAGAATCTATTCTAGAAACATTAGATGCTAAAACTGAAGAAACAAGAGACCACAGTGAAAGAATGAGTGAATTAGCAATTAAAACTATACGTGGATTAGGTTTTTCAAGAAGTGGTGAACTTGAAGATATAGCATTATTAGCTAGAGTTCATGATATTGGTGTAATCACAATTCGTGACGAAATATTACACAAGCCTGGAAAACTTACGGAAATCGAGTTTGAAATGGTTAAAAAACACTGTGAAGCTGGATACAAGATAGTACGCAACCTTACAGATAGTGATATTGTGTGTAATGGTGTTTTATTTCATCATGAAAGATGGGACGGCAAAGGATATCCTCAGGGGTTAAAAGGGCAAGAAATTCCGATATTGGCTCGTATTATTAGTGTTGTTGATTCTTACGATGCTATAACAAACGATCGTGTTTATCGAGCAAAAAGGACAAAAGAGGAAGGTATAAAAGAAATTATACGATGCTCTGGGACACAGTTTGATCCAAACGTTGTAAAAGCTTTCTTGAAATCATGTTTTGATATAAGTTATGAATATAGAGAAGAAAAAAAAGAATAGAGTACAGATAGAAAGTGAAACTAGAAATAGTGGATTGGTATGGATAATACACAGTGAGTTATAACGATATTATATGCATATAGTAATAATTTGTAATTAATAATGTTATACCGAGCCATATCATAAATTGTATAACAAAGAGAAATATTAACTTATTTCTCTTTTATTTTGCGTATTATTCTTAGTTGAAGTCTTTCAGAAAATGAGATGAATATCTTTCGTGATTGCATAAAATAGTATAAATAAAGTTCTTTGTTAATTATCGCAACTGGAATAATATAATATTATGCTATTTAAGAGTTATTTAATGCAGATTATTTTTATCGATTTCAGATACGATTTGTTCTTGAAATAGACCACAAATTATAAGTAACTAAACCGTGAATTTATCAGTATTTATATACTGCATAAAAAGCCTCGGTTTTTGTTTGAACAAAAGAGGTAAAAATATAGCAATAATTTTCAGTAAAAAACAATACAATTAGAAAATCAAATCTTAAAATATTAAGAACGGTTTAAATATAAAAAAAATAGATTGTAATACTTATAATAAAATCAATTGCTTTGCTATAAAACACTAGTTATGGAGCTTTTTTTCTAACTATTTATATTAGATTGTATTCATTAAAGTTCTTTAAATAGCTACAACATTTAAGTAAAATGAATAAACTTTTTGAAGAAAAAAATATCTATTTTTTTATGTGTTAAATGACTATATTATTTTTTGTAAAAAATAGCGTATGAAAGCGCTTGTATTTTTAAAAGAAATATGTTATAACATAAATGCGGTATTATTCTGTTTTTTTTTTGAAGTAAATGACATTTAAATTTCGGTGTTTAAAAAGAGAAATCTTTTAAAATAAAATATAATATTATGGAGGCTTATTTAATGGTTATTGGAATTATGAAAGAAATTATGAGTGGGGAATACAGGACTTCTGCTACTCCAGAAACTGCTAAAAAGATGGTTGGTGATGGACATAAAGTTTTGGTCGAATCAAAAGCCGGTGAAGGTTCATTTTATAGTGATGCTGATTATATAAGTGCGGGAGCAAAAATTATTGAAAACCCACAAGATATTTATGATCAAGCAAGTGTTATTTTAAAAGTGAAAGAACCTCAGTTTAATACAACTTTGAACAAACATGAAGTAGATATGATGCATGATGGTCAAACCCTAATTACATTTATTCATCCTGCTTCACCTGTAAATCACGAAATGGTGAAAAAACTTGCTGCTAAAGGTGTAATCGGATTGACATTAGATGGAATCCCTAGAATTAGT
>CAYVZR010000045.1:0-9405 GCA_964456195.1 uncultured Candidatus Izemoplasmatales bacterium
AAAAAAAAGACCTCAGGGTCTTTTTTTATATATCCAGTACAGTTTGCTTATTTATCAAATCACTAACTGGTTTATAAGTCTTACGGTAATGATCTGTTACACCATATTTTTTCAATGCTTCTATATGCATCTTAGTTGGATAACCTTTATGTTTCTCATATCCATACATTGGAAATTTTTTTGACAGATTAACCATGTATTCATCTCTTTCAACTTTTGCGATGATTGATGCAGCTGCAATTGATGCACTTTTTGTATCGCCTTTTATAATGCTCAAATATGGTATATTCAATTCGTCTAATGGCATTGCATCTGACAATACAAACGAAGGTACAATGCTTAGATTATTAACCGATATAATCATTGCTTTTTTAGATGATTGATATACATTTATTTTATCAATCTCTTTTGGGAAAATATATGTCATTTCATATGCCAATGCTTTTTCCTTAATCTCCGCGCTTAAAGAAAGACGCTTTTTCTCCGAAAGTTTTTTGGAATCGTTCAATCCTTGAATCTTATTAAAAGGATCTAAAATTACAGCAGCGGCTACTAGTGGTCCTGCAAGGGGCCCTCTTCCTACTTCATCACATCCTGCAATATAATTATGTCCTTTGTTCAGCAAATCAAGTTCAAACTCATACATAGTTTGCAACCTTGTCTAATGTAATCCTACCAAATTTTTGATGTCTAAAGTCATACAAAAATAGTTCATTCACTCTCTCATAATCTATTTTTTTACCTGGCAACAAACATCCTCTTTTAATGCCAATATTTTCATATATTTCTAGTATATTCTCTATATCAACTTTAATGGAATATCTATCTTCAAATCTTTTTAAATAATTTTTGTATAAATATTTAAATCCAAAAATAACAACATCATCTCTTGGGAGAATATTATCTTTAATTGCTCCGGTAATTGCAAGTTTAAAAGCCACATCTTTATTATCGAATTTTGGCCATAAAATACCTGGAGTATCTAGTAACTCAAAATCTTGACCAACTCTAATATATTGGGTTCTTCTTGTAACACCAGGTCTATCTTGAGCTATCAATTTCTTCTTTGAAGCTAAACTATTAATCAAAGTAGATTTACCAACATTTGGAATACCCAAAATCATTGCTCTAATTGCTCTTTCTTTTCTCCCTCTGGATATTTCCTTAGCTCTTTGATCTTTTAAGATTATTTTTAAAACACCTTGTATCTTATCTACGCCCATACCATTTAGGGAATTAATTTTTAAGGTAGTTGCGCCTTTCCCCTCAAAATATGATACCCATTTATCTAATTCGACTGGATCAGACAAATCTGCTTTGTTAAGCAGTATAACTCTAGGTTTATTTCCAATTAGTTCTTTAATAACTGGATTTTGCGATGAGAATGGTATTCTAGCATCCAAAAGTTCAAGTACCACATCCACTAATTTTATTTTTTCTTTTACTTCTTTTTTGGTCTTGGCCATGTGGCCAGGATACCATTGAATTTGTTTCATAGTACCTCTCCTAATCTTGGTTGTTTCTTAGAAAGTTATTAAACTTAAGTACTACGGTTCCATAAACTCTTTCTTCATCGACAAATCCAAGCATGTTACTTCTAGAATCTAGCGAGTGTTCTCTGTTGTCACCTAGAACAAAATATGAATTAATAGGCACATCAAACTGACATGATTCTGTTGGGTCATTAGGACAATATGTGTTTATCAACATTGACCCAAATTCATCTTCTAAAAACTCTTGTTCAATAATTACACCATTTATTGTGATTTCATTATTTGATATTACTACTGTTTCTCCAGGTAGTCCTATCAGTCTTTTTATGAAATATTCATCACTATCGGTTCTTAATACTATAACATCAAATCGTTCATAATTACTTGTCATATGCCACATTAAAACATCCTGTCCTTCATAATAGTTAGGTTCCATACTAGCACCTACTACTGTGGCCGGGGATATAAAAAATGCATTACTAATTGATATGATTGCAACAAACATTGGAATCACACTTATTAGATCAAATACATTTAATATTTTCTTATGAGTATTACTAATTATAAGTTCGTCTATTCTATCTTTTGTCTTCCAAAGGTATATGATATTGCCTAATGAGAAAATAATTACAAAAATTAACATTACTAGAAATATTGGGGATGCCATTACAACATCAAAAGGAAAATATTTATCTGATAATCTCGTTAATGCGATTAAGGCCAAACATATGAAAACAACTGATAGTTTTCTTATCAGTTTTTTTCGATACTTTAGGGTAGAAATAGAGTAATCAGTTTCTTCTATTTCGTTTTCTATTTCTAAATTTTCCATTGTCATTTGATTCACCTAATTCTCGTTTAACACTTCTTCAAGTTCTGCAGAATTAACTAGCACATTTCTAGCTTTAGACCCCACATTATCTGATACAATTCCAATATCAGATAGAGACTCTACTATCTTTTGAGCTCTATTAAATCCAATCTTGAATTCTTTACTAATCTTATTAATAGACGCTTCTCCCATATTAACAACATATTTTGCTACATCATGAAGTAAGTCGTCAGTTCCAGACGAACTTGCAGCCTTCTTTATTAATTTTTCTTGACTGAATAAATATTCTTTTGATCTTTGTCTTTTAATAAATTCATTAACATTTTGAATTTCAATATCTGATAAATAAGCCCCTTGAACACGTCTTTGAGGTTGGCCAGCTTCAGCGAAAAGCATATCTCCTCTTCCTAGCAATTTGTCGGCACCAACACTATCAATTATTGTCATAGAATCAACATAACTCGACACCATAAAAGCCAATCTAGTTGGAATATTTGATTTAATCGTACCTTTTATTACGTCTGTTGAAGGTCTTTGGGTTGCGATAATTAGATGTATTCCACAAGCTCTAGCTTTTTGTGTTAATCTCATTATTGCTTCTTCAACAGTTCTTGAAGCAATTACCATTAAGTCAGCTAATTCATCTACAACTATAACAATATAAGGCATTAATGAGAAGTTGCCTTCTTTAATTGCTTTTTCATTATATGAAGAAATATCTTTTACTATTTCTTTAGAAAATAACTTGAATCTATTATCCATTTCTTCTACTGCCCACTTCAGTCCAGCTGTTGCAATCTTTGCATCAGTAATAACTGGGGTAATTAAATGTGGTAAATCATTATAAGCTGACAATTCAACCATTTTAGGATCAATTAAAACTAATTTTAACTCATCAGGTGAATATCTAAATAGTAAACTCATTAATATTGTATTTATACATACTGATTTCCCACTACCTGTAGCTCCGGCTACAAGACCGTGTGGCATTTTTGAAATAGAAGCATAAACTCCTAATCCATCAATATCCAACCCAAGAGCCACTGTTAATGGGTCTTTCGCATTTAAAAACTCTTCTTGATTTACTATATCTATAAAATGTACAATTTCTGCCACTTCATTTGGAACTTCAATTCCAAGTGTACTTTTACCTGGAATTGGAGCTTCAATTCTAATCTCTTTTGCAGCAAGTGCCATTTTAATATTATCTGAAATACTTGTCACTTTTCTTACATTGACTCCACTATCTAAGATAATCTCATATCTTGTAACTGTAGGTCCTTTAGTATGTGTGTAGACACTAGCTCCTACCCCGAATTCTTCAAATGTTGTATTAAGTATATCAATTTGTTTTTGAATCCATTCCGGGTTTTCCTCAGACTTTTTAAGTGGTTTAGATAATAAAGAAAAAGGAGGTAATTGATATTCTTTTTTACTTCTATTTACTGAAACAGTTTTTTCCTTTACCAATGGTTCTTCTTTTTCCACATGTTCTTCTTTTTCTACATGTTCTTCTTTTTCATCGAAGAAATCATTGATATTTGTCTTTGGCAAATCTAAAGTGCTCGCATATTTTTCTAATATTTCTTCTCTCTTCACTACATTAGTAGATTTCTCAAAATCATCGTAAGTACCAAATTCATTATTTTTTACTTTTCTTCCTTGTTTTTCCAAAGCTTCATTTAAATTATCTCCACTAACTAAATCAAACTCAGGATATTCAGATCCATATTTTCTTTTGAAATCTTCTTTACTCATTCTTGGTTTTGTTCTAAAAGAATCATATTGTCTATCTGTATCTCCTGTTCTCTTATGAGGATTAGGGATTACAATCTCGTCTTTAACTTTTCTTCCAAAAATAGGTGAAACAAATTTGTTCTTTTGATAATTATATTTTACACTACTTTTATCTATTTGAGGTATGACAAAAGGAACTGTATCAACAGTTCTTTCCTTAACAGCTTCAAGTCTTTTCTTTCTAAATATCACTGTAACCACCCCTTTTATTTGTTTATTGATTCAAAAATGTATTCCTTTACTTCATTGTATGTTTTTCTTTTCTTATTTACTAAACGACTTATTTCTTGATTGTTTTCATATATTAGAAAACTTGGTACACCATATATGTTTAGGTGTTTTGCTAAATCAAGGTTTGTATTTTTATCTATTGAATAGAACTCCATGCTTTCAAAGTCTTTTTCAAGCTGTGGCATAAATCTTTTTGAAACAAAACAATCTGGGCACCATTTTGTAATCCAGTAAAAAATAACCAGTTTATTCTGCTCAGTTATTTTATAAAATTCTTCCATATTACTAATCTTGTTCATCTTCCTCAGTAACTCCTTCTTCTAGCATCTTATCAATTTCTTCTTCAACTATATTCAGCTCCAAAGGAACATCAAATAGTTTTTTAGAATAAATTTTTGTTGTTTCTTCTCCAACAATTCCAATTATAACAACACAAACTTTTTTTGTCATTACATCAAGTGAAGTATTTATAACAAGTTTTCTAAACCAGTAAACTGGGTTTACAAGATTTAAAGCTGCCCCACCATACTTGACTACTTTACCTACTTTATATTTTTTTGCAGCTTTAATTACTCTCGATTCCTCAATTGATTTCTTTTTATCAAACATCTGCATGATTTTTGTAACTCTTAAGTTCATGGTGTTTTTTAAGATTGGCTTATCTAACATCTCACTAATTCTATTAGTAATATAGTGATTGAGATTTAAGAGCTCATGAATGCTTAATTCCATCATAGGATATTCGGAATCCGGGAAGAAATACGTTGCGATTTCTTCAATCAATTCATAACTCATTTCAAACGTTAACTTGGCTGTACTTGAGTTCCCAAGTTTCTTAGTTCGTTTAAACAACTTTCTTTTTTCTAATATCATCAATCTTAATTGTTCTTCATCAACATCAATAATTGGCCTCTTAATATCGTCAATATTGAGATTTTTCCCTCTTACAAGCAACCAAATGTAAATTGCAGTAAAAGCAATGGCTCCAGTAGCCATTCCTAAGAAAAAATTTATGAACCCACCAAAAGAAATATCCCAGAACATAAGATCAACTCCTAACTTAATAATTATTATAACATATTTATCTTTTATATTGTGTATATATTGTGATTATGAGATAATATTAAAAGGTGATATTATGGAAAAATACTTGATAGCTCTCGATTTGGATGGTACTTTATTATACAATTGGGAAACAATGAAAAAAGAAACCCAAGATTACTTGTTAAATCTTAAAAAAGAAGGTCATACTTTAGTTATAGCAACGGGAAGACCCTTCAGAAGTTCTGAAATGTATCATCAAATGCTTGAACTCGATACGCCAATTATTAATTATAATGGTGGATTAGTTACTTCAAGATTAGATGATAATTTTCAGTGTTTTAGTTTAACTGTGGAAAGAGAATACATACTAGATATTTTTGAGAATACTAAGCAATATATAAAGAATGCTTTTGGTGAAATTGGGGACGATATATATCTTCTACATGATAATGAAGAAATAAGACCTTTACTCCATTTGTTTAATGGTGCTAGGTTAACAGTTGGAGACTTCAAAGAAACTCTTCCAGGAAACACAAATGGATTTATCATTTTAGCAAATGATGGACAAGGACAATTCATTGAAGACTTCGTTGAAAGAAAATATAAAGGAAAAGTGTTACATCGCAACTGGGGAAATGAGTATAGCTTCATAATTGAGCTATTTACTCCCGAAACTAACAAAGGCAATGGACTTGAATATGTAGCTAAATACCTTGGATTCGAACCAAAAAATATTATTGCATTCGGTGATGGCCACAATGATATTGAAATGATAGAATATGCAGGTCTAGGAATTGCAATGTCAAATGCACATAATAGTTTAAAAGAAGTTGCTGATTTAATTCTTGAGGACTCAAACAAAGAAAATGGAATTGAAAAATTTTTGAATAAGTTCTTCAAGAAATAATTTTACAATAAAAAAAAGATGTTAGTTCTTATTATCGAACTACATCTTTTTTAATATCTAAATCTTGATCTATTTTTTCCTTTTCCTTTTTTTTGTTTAATTGGTGTATTTTTCATAGCACTCATAGCGGTTGCTGGATTCATTTTTGATGGATCCATAGATCCCATTTTTTTCATCATTTGAGTTTGTTGCTCCATCGATTGGATAAGTCTATTAACATCACTTACACTTCTTCCGGATCCATTTGCTACACGTCTTCTTCTAGAACTACTTCTAGATATCAATTTAGGGTTTTTTCTTTCAGTTTTAGTCATTGATTGAATCATAGCTTTCAGAAAAACTGTTTGCTTTTCATCAACATTTGCACCTTTCATTGCTTTGTTCATTCCAGGTACAAGTTTCATAATGCCCCCAAGAGATCCCATTCTCTTAATCATCTTCAATTGTTTTAGGAAATCATTATAATTGAATTTTCCGGACATCATTTTTTCCATCATGCCCATCATATCATCTTCGTCTATATTCTCAGTTACTTTATCTACTAGTGTTAATACATCTCCCATACCAAGAATTCTTGATGCCATTCTTTCGGGATGAAATACTTCTAATTGATCTAGTTTTTCTCCCATTCCCATAAATTTAATTGGTATGTTAGTTACTTGTCTTAAACTTAGTGCTGCTCCACCTCTAGTATCTCCATCTAGTTTTGTTAAGATTGCACCACTAACATTAAGTTGTTCATGAAAACTTGATGCTACATTCACTGCATCTTGCCCAGTCATTGCATCTAAGTTTAATAAGATTTCTTCTGGTTTAAGTATTTCTTTAATGTCGATTAGCTCTTGCATCATTTTTTCATCGATATGCAATCTACCTGCAGTATCTGCAATTAGTAGATTATTTCCATTTGTTACTGCGAATTCCATTGCTTTTTTTATTATTGTTTGTGGTTTTTCAAAGATTCCCATCTCAAAAACATCAACATTTAGTTGAGCACCTATTGTTTTTAATTGCTCTATGGCTGCAGGTCTGTAAATATCAAGAGCAACCAATAATGGTTTAAGGTTATTATTCTTTCTAAGTAAGTAAGCAAGTTTACCAGAAGTAGTAGTTTTACCAGAACCCTGAAGTCCTACCATCATAATCTTACTAATTCCAATTATGTTTAAGGTAATAGGAGAATTTTTCTCTCCCATTATTTTCTTAAGTTCTTCGTGAACTAATTTTACTACTTGCTGTCCTGGGTTTAATCCTTTTAAGATTTTCTCTCCCATTGCTTGTTCTTTCAGTTCTTTTGTAAATGTTTTAACGACTTTGAAGTTTACATCAGCCTCTAACAAAGATAATCTAACTTCTCTCATCATTTCTTCAATGTCTTTTTCAGTTAGACGGCCCTTACCAGTAAGTCTTCTCAAAGACATCTGAAGGCGGTCTGACAAATTATCAAAAGCCATAATATCACTCTACTTTCTCGAGTTCCTCAACTAAGTTATGTATTTCACTTAGGTTTTCTTCTTCTCTGATTTTATTAATTATAGTTTTTCTTTTTTTTACATTAAGTCTCAACTCTAGTTTTTCTTCATAATCATACAATTTTATTACAGTTCTTTTGAGTTGATCGTGAACTGCATTTCTACTAACATTCAAATTCTCTGCAATCTCAGATATTGAATAGTTATTATAATAGTAAGACTCCATATACTCTTGTTGTTTTTTGGTTAATAGCTCTTGGTAGATATCATATAACTCAATTATTTCAATAGATTTATCTAAAGTATTCATTAGAATATCCCCGAAAACATTCCATAGATATATTCTTCAATATCGAAATGTTCTAAATCATCTATTTTTTCACCAAGACCTACATATTTTATTGGAATGTCTAATTCATCTTTAATAGCTAGCACAATTCCACCTTTAGCAGTACCATCTAATTTTGTTAATACTACTCCAGTTATATTAGTAACATCATTAAAGATTTTCGCTTGAGACAATCCATTTTGCCCAGTTGTAGCATCAACAACTAATAATGTTTCGTGAGGTGCTCCTTCGCACTCTCTTCCTATTACTTTATTAATCTTTTCCAGTTCTCTCATTAAGTTTACTTTATTTTGAAGTCTTCCAGCAGTATCACATAAAATTACATCCACATTGTTTTCTTGTGCATATTTAATTGCGTCATACATAACACTAGAGGGATCACTACCTTCTTCTTTTGAGAAGAAAGAGGAATTAACTCTATCACTCCATATCTTAAGTTGGCTAATTGCTCCAGCTCTAAAAGTATCCCCAGCAACTAATAATACCTTTTTTCCTTTTTTGATATATTCATTTGCTATTTTCCCAATAGTAGTTGTTTTACCAGCACCATTAACTCCAACAAACAAAACAATATTCAATCTATCATCTCTAATATCTAAATTTGACGATACTATTTCATCTTTTACGTAAAGTTTAAACATTTCTTCAACTATTACTTCCTTTAGTTCAAGTGGTGATGAAAGATTTAAAGCAGAAACAGTAGCTCGTAAATGCTCAACAAATTTTAAAACTGTATCTACACCGATATCCGCCATAATAAATAGCTCTTCTAATTCATCAAACAAATCATCGTCTATGGCTTTTGAAGACTCAAGTAAAAATTTTAGGTTATTAAAAACTCCAGAACTGGTTTTATTCAATCCTAGTTTATATTTTTGAGCTTTTAATCTTTTCTCTTTTGATTTAAAAAGGTTACTAATTAGACCCATAAAACCACATCTTTCTGTTTCTAAAATCACAAAATATTATAACACAATATTAAGATTTGTACTATAAATATATAAAAAACTCCCTAAAAAAAGGGAAAATCCGTCTCTCGACGGATTTAGGAAGGGGATGTGTGAATAATCTAAATTATTCACCATGCTATGTAAGGGATAAGTTGCGACATAGTCGCGTAATTAATATAACATAATTAAAAATGCATTGCAATAAAAAAGATACATTTTTTTGATATTTTATTGATAGACCGTCTATCGTTTACTCTACTAACCCTAGCCATTAGGAGGTTGTGGAAATGATTCTAATTTCTTCACATATTCAAAAAAAGACATAATAGA
>CAYVZR010000046.1:0-9071 GCA_964456195.1 uncultured Candidatus Izemoplasmatales bacterium
CATACCCACTAATAAACGTCTCACTTTGCATCTCGGATAGGCTAGTCCAATTTGATCCGTTAACTTGGATTTCTATGTCTTCTGCATCTACATCAAGTTCAACAGCTAATTTATCAATAGCATCTTGTCTATGTTCAATAAAGTATATATTAGCTTCTGCCATACATTCAATGTAAGCTTGTACTAATTCAGGATGTTCTTCTGAAAATGTTTTTCTTACTAATTCTATATTAGCAGTCATATATCCTTTTTCTATCATATCTTCACTTGATACTAATACTTTGCCACCATCATTAACTAATATATCTAATGTAGGTAACCATGTATATGCAGCATCAATACTTCCGTTTTGCCAAGCAGCTACAATAGAACTTGTATTCATATTCAATAAGTGTACTTCATCTTCCATTCCAGCTTCTGCCAAAACATTAAGCAAAATATAATGTGCAGTAGATGCAAAAGGTGTAGCAATAGTCATATCTTTTCCTTCGAAATCTTCCACTGTATTTATATTAGCTGATTCTTTAACTACTAACGCTTCTGCAGCTCCTAGAGTCTCATGAATCCAAATTAATTCAGCATCCAAATATCTTCCTAAAGCAACTAATCCGTTAATATTTCCCATTGTTGCAAAATCTGTTTGTCCAGTAACAATAGCTTGGTTTGCTTCCGTTCCTGAATCAAAGTTATAATAATTAACGTCGTATCCTAATTCGCCAAATTTTTCTTCAAACAATCCCATTTGTACAGCCAACATAGCATCATTAGGAACTCTTAGTAAGCCAATGTTAACTACGTTCTCATCTTTAGAACAGCCAGTAAATAAAACCATAACCATAAGCAATAACAATATTTGTATTTTCTTCATTAAGCTTTTCCTTTCCAAAAGACGATCTTTTTCTCTGTCCATTTTAGAATGTCATCTAATAAAATGGCTGATATTCCTATTAATATAATTCCCACAAACACAACTTCTGTTTGGAAAACGTTATAAGCATATAAAATCATATAACCAAGGCCTGACACAGCAGCTACCATTTCCGCACTGACAAGCGTTGTATAAGCAACGCCTATAGCGGTTCTCAATCCTGTAAAAATATTAGGTAGCGCACTAGGTAATACGACATTTGTGAAAATCTGTACACCATTAGCTCCAAGTGTTTTAGCTGATAATATGTAATCTTGTCTTACTTGTTTTACTGCTTGAACACACGCTATATAAATTGGTGCAAATGCAGCTATAAATAATAATATAACTTTAGATGTGTTACCAATCTGTGTAGCTAATATAATGATTGTGTAATAAGCTAATGGAGGCAATGGTCTAATAAATTCAACTATAGTAGAAACAACAGTTTCAATCTTCTTTATATACCCACACAATAGCCCCAATGGTATAGCTGTTATAATAGCAAAAAATATAGCTGTTAACAATCTGCCCAAACTCGCACCCATGTGACTCCATAGAGTTTGTCCTGCATATCCATTCTTACATAAATGTATAAAACTTTTTACTACTGTATATGGATTTGGAATAACCACTGCTTTATTGAAGCCTTCTTTTAGTTGATACATCGTTAAAAGAAACCATAAAGCAATAACTATAAGCCAAACTACCGTTCTTTTATATTTCATAAAATCCATCCTTAGATATATAAATTTACTACCTATATTATATTATAAAGAATCAATAAAAACCAATACATTTTGAAATAACTAAAAATAAAAAAATAAGTCTTTAATCCCGATCGATTAAAGACTTATTGTAATTAAATATTTAAAATTTCAATTATCTAACTTTAGTAGGATCTACTTTAACATAGAACGCTTTTCTGATTTTGTTTCCAATCCATCCACCTGCGAATAAGAAGAAGAAATAGAACCATCCAGCTAATGAGAAGTTAGTAATTGGAGTGTATAATGCACCAACATTACAACCTAATGATAATCTTGTACCGAATCCTAGTAGTAAACCACCAGCAGCGAATAATAAGATTTCTAAAGGTTTGATTTTTAATCCAGCTTTGAATATGTCAACAAATTTACCTGACAATAATAGCCCAACAAAAGCACCAACAATGATACCAATGTTTTGCATGTATCCAGCTGAACTGAATAATGCTGTAGTAAATGATGCTTCAGGTCTTCCTGTCCAAGCTGCAAGATTTGCAGAGTCAGCACCAAATTTAACTAATATAGTTCCGAACCAGTTACCATATACAGTTGAAGCTCCCCAACCTGTATTTGTAACTGCATATAATAATCCAAATAGTAATGCTATAGTGATAGCTGTTTGAGTCATTGACCATTTTTTTACAAAGAATCTATTCCAAACAGATACTTCTTTTGCTTCAACAACTTCTACTTCTTGAGCAGGGAAGTTTTTAGCAACTCTTTTTTGGTACCATTTAGCTAATAAGCCAACTAATACAGCAAATATTATTGTAACTATTAAAGCTCCAACAACACCAGCAGCCATGTTAGTTCCCCCGTTTGAGAACCAATCAACCATGAAAACACCGTTATAAGCTCCACCAGAAGTGAATAATGAGTTTCTTACAAATCCACTTGACATTAATGGGAATCCTAAGAATACACCGATTCCAAAAAATACTAATGTGATTAATGCACGGCTAAATCCTAATGGTACATCTTGTAGAACGCCAGTAGCACAACAACTAGAGAATGCCATACCAATACCGAATAAGATCCCTCCGAATAATAATCCCCAAGAAATTGGGTTAACCCATAGTGAAGGGTTACTTCCACCAACGATGAATGCACCAACTATCATAGCTGATATAACAAACATTACTAATAATGATCTAAGTAGTTTTGTAGAACCAGTTCTACAAGCTCTGTTAGATAAACCAGCAAAACCAAAATCACCTCTTGTTAACGCATAACCAAAACCTAACCCGATTAAACATTTAACGAATACTGTTCCTGATGCGAATGCACCTGCGAAACCTAGCACTAATACTAGCGCGATAACTGCGAAACCAACAATTGCTTCGATCAGTTGTCTTTTACTTAAAGCTTTCATTTTTCCTCCGTCATAAAATATTATTTAAAATTGTAGTTTGTCACAATTTTATCTCTGTTTAATTGTACATCTTCAAAATATTGGTTGCAACAAATTCCTAAATAAGAACCTGAGATATTGTATACATTTGTGAATCCTAAATTGACTAATGCTCTTGTAACATTATATGATCTTTGAGCAGATCTACAATGTAAGTATACAGGTCTATCAGTTGGGATTTCATCTAATCTTTGTCTGAATTCACTCATAGGAATATTATGTGCAGTTTTGATATGTCCTTCTGCCCATTCGTTAGGTTCTCTAACATCGATTATATAACCACCGTTTTCAACGATATCTCTAATTTCAGATACTTTAACTTGTTTAAAATCTCCGTTTAAAATATTTAAAGCAACTAATGCAGCATGGTTAAGTGGATCTTTTGCAGTTGAGAACATTGGAGAATAACATAACTCTAATTCTTTAAGTTGTTCTAATGTTCCACCCATAGTAACCATAGTAGCAATAACATCAACACGTTTGTCAACATTTCCTCTACCAACAGCTTGACATCCTAATATTTTCCCAGTAGGCACTTCAAATAATAATTTCAAATGCATTATTTTAGAGGTAGGCATTAAACCAACTTTATCTCCAGGAATTATATATACGTAATCATATTGAATTCCAGCTTTGATACATTGTTTTTCGTTTAATCCAGTATTAGCAGCGTTTAATCCGAAGATATGAACACAACTTGATCCGATTATACCTTTGTTTTGTACGGTTCTTCCATACATATGATCAGCAGCACCTCTTGCTTGTCTTTGAGCAGGTCCAGCTAATGTTAATCTTGTAGGTTTTCTTGTAAGTGAACAATATGTTTCAATAGCATCTCCTACAGCATAGATATCTTTCACGTTTGTTTGATAGTTATGGTCTACTTTAATTCCACCTGTAACACCAAGTTCAACACCAGCTGCAACAGCTAATGAAACTTCCGCTCTTACACCAATTGCCATAACTACAGCTTGAGCTTTCACTTCTTTACCACTAGCAGTAACTATACAATCTTTTTTGATTTCAGCTAATCCGTCACTAACTATTAAATCAACATCGTTATTTATAATTTCAGTTTGTAATAATTGAGCAATATCTTTATCGAATGGAATCATTACTTGATTCGCAGCTTCCACTAAAGTTACATTAATACCTGACATTTTTAGGTTTTCCATAACTTCGATACCGATGAATCCACCACCGACAACAGCTACATCTGTTACATTGTTGTTTTTAACGTAGTCATCAATTTTAACAATGTCCACAACGTTTCTTACTGGGAATACATGTTTCCCGTCAATTCCTTTAATTGATTTCGGCATAATTGGATTTGCCCCTGGAGATAAGAATAATTTATCATATTCTTCCTCATAAGTTTCACCTGTTAAAACATTTTTAACTACTACTTTGTGTTCCTCAGATTTAATTTGAATTACCTCACTATTAACTTTAGCGTTAATATTGTATTGTTTTTCAAATTGATCTGGATCCATTAAAACAAGACTATCACTTTCTTCAATAGTTCTACTTAGAAAGAAAGGTAAGCAACAATTTGAAAATGATACGTTTGGACCTCTTTCAAACATTGTTACTTCTGCTTGTTCATCAAGTCTTCTTACTCTTGCTGCTACTGATGCTCCGCCTGCAACACCGCCAACAATTAATACTCTTTTTGCCATTATAATTCTCCTTTTTCTATAATATAGATTACCATATTACATTATACTATTTATCTTAGATATTGCAATAGTGAATTTGCTCCATTAAACAGAGTTTATAAACATGAAATAATTAAGAATGTTAAATTATATAATTATGAATTATACATTTCTTTATGAGATGTAAAACAACAAAATATTACTGCATAAAACTGTCTATACTAACAGTAAGAAAATCTACATTAGTCCAACACATATTTTAATTCATTTCAAGCAGTAAGTGTTATCTATATTTTACATACCCTTATACGTTTTTTAAATAATGTTATATTTAGATATATATGTTGCAAAAAAAACATCTTCAAAACTAACCATAGTTATCTTTGAAGATATTCATATAATTAAATCATTTTGAATTAGCTTAGCAATTCTATTACTAATACAACCGCAAAACCTAATACGAAAGTAACGACCATAAAATTCAAAGTTTTTGAGTATCCTTTAGGTGAGATTTCACCTAATTTATCTAGTCTTTTTATTGCTGGAAATAGTTTCCAATAGAATGATAATATCGAGATTATTAAAGCAACTACAGTGAATAATTGAGTGTTATAATTACCAACTATTACTACTATTATACCAACCATAATAAATATCAATTTAGCACCAGCCACCCAATTAACTAAATACTTAACAAATTCGCAAGTTTTAGGATCTTTGACCGATTTGTGATACGCATCGAACACACCAACACCATTCCCCATTTTTGATTCAGGCATAAAATACAGAATGATTATATTAAGTACTTCAATAAAACAAAAAACACTAATTCCTATTTGTAATAAATTCATATTATTTCCTCTATTCTTTAATTAGTAATTTAGCTAATAATATTTTCTTTCCATCTATTTCAATTTGAGGCGCCGATGATTCATCAATATACAATTTCATATTTTTCTCCTCAAAGTTTTATATATAATACCATAACCTATCCCAAAATAGGTATTATTAGTATTTTATAAAGCCGAGTTTATAATCCAATCAATACTCATCATTAGAAACCCTGAAAATGCTGGATTAGAAGGTCTTAAATTTTTATCCACCACTTGTTTCATTTTGTTAATATACCCTCTATAAACAAAATAGAAATAATAGTTTGGTGTAGCATTATACGTAATATCTTCTAGTTCTAAAAATTTAACTATTTTTTTTACTGTTGTTGGTTTCATGAACACATCATAATCAAGATTATAATATGCTCTAAAAGAAGAGATAATCGTCCACTTAGCTAACTTATATGGTTTTAATAAATATACCAGTTCATTGAAACCTGTTTCTTCGTCTCCATAGAGATTCTCATAAATTGCATTTACAAGCAATAATTTTTCTTCTTCAGAAAACTCTTTGATTAAATCTCTAAATCTCATCTTTTCAAACACGCTAACCATAGAGGATCTAGTTATTATTTTCACTAATTCAGGAATTATTTCTAATCCCTTTTTTAGATTTTTTTTACTACAAGTTTTAATTACATATTTACTCATTTTTCCAACGTTGTGCTTCTTACCTACTTTAATCATGTCTTCAGAATTAAAGCCTTCGGGGTATATACCTAAGAATTCATTTTCTAAGGTTTTTAATTTATTAACATTCATATTATTCCTCCAAGCAGTATATTTTATATCATTAAGCAAGATGACAATTCTAGCTTAAGTGTCTTTACCTTTTTAATCCTTCTTCAACAATATCCCAAAACTTACTCGTAGAAATGTCCATTGCTAAATATGTATTTTTTTCTAAGTGCATATAGTCAAATATGTCACAATTTGTTCTTCCATAACTTGAACCATGCGATATATCAATATCACAGTGAACAGGTTTAAGTTCTAGAATTGAAGGGTCTAATAAATATGCAATAGTTACAGGGTCATGTAACGGCCCGCCTGCTAGACCAAATACTTTGTTTTGATTCTCATTAAATACTTTCATTAATTTTGTAAACAAAACAGAAGCTTTACTATTGATTTTTTCCATTCTAGATATTATCTCTGGTAAAACTAAGACTTTTCTAGTTACATCTAAACCAATCATGGTAACTTTAACATCTGAATTAAATACTATATACGCGGCTTCAGGATCAGAAAAAATATTAAATTCAGCAGCCGGTGATACATTACCGTTAGCATATGAACCACCCATCAAAACTACTTCTTCAATGTTTTGAAGAATCATTGGATCATACTTAATCGCTAGAGCTAAATTAGTCATAGGCCCAGTTGTTACTATAGTTATTTTTTCTTTACTCTCTTTTACGGTTTGCACAATAAATTCAATTGCATTTCGCTTATCAAAGTCTCTTCTTAGTGGTTCAAAGTCAAATCCATCTAGACCAGTTTCACCATGAATAACATCACATATTTCAATATTTTTTATAATTGGATTAGCTGACCCTAAACATATCGGTACATCTATATCAAGATATTGACATATATTTAACGTGTTAATACCTGTTTTCTCTAAAGTTTGGTTTCCTGCTACTACTGTGATACCTAGTAAATCTAGTTTTGGATTATTACCAGCAAGTAAAATTGCTATTGCATCATCATGCCCTGGGTCACAATCTAATATAATTTTTCTAGTATTCATAAAAAATCTCCTTTTGTTAATTAGTAAGTTATGTATATATTCTAGCAAAATTCTAAACTTTATTCTAGAGAATACATAAATTATCGTAGTTCTAACTTTGAAGTAAATAAAAAATATTTAACATTTTCAAACAAAAATAGAATTTCCGGATTGGAAACTCTATTATTTTTATTCTTTTTTATATTGAATTCGATATTACCTTCGTGGTTGATTTGGCTTTTGATTATCAACTACATTACCTAGGCCATTATTTGTACTTGCTATTTCTCCAGATAATTGTGCTTCTATATTAGCATTTCGCTTTTCTACAAATTCTAGAATGCTATATGAAGAAGTTGTTGATGTAAATAATGCTTTTTGATATGTTGAATAAGAATAGAAACTGTTTGAATCATTTTCTACATACTCGTTTATCATATCGCTTATTTCAACAACTCTCTCTTGGAATGTATCATAATCAAAATATCCATCTAATAATTCGTTTAAATATGTATGATATAATTCGAGGTATGTTTCATTTGATAGAACTGCTTCAATCAATGGATAGTTACTCATACTATTAACAACAGGTTCATCAATCAAAAATAATACTGCTTCAGAATCTGATAATTGAACGCCAGGGAATCCATTAAAAGACATATTAAGATCCCAAGCAATCCATTCAAATACACCATTGTTATTGTACAAATAATAATTATGGTACATACCGCCTTGATATGAGTCTAGATTAACTGTATAAGTTGAAACTGCTAGATACTTAAGATAACTATCTACATTGAATATCCCAGTTAAATCTTCACCTGAGTCTATTTTTTCTAATAATTCTATTATTGCTTCATTAGATAAATCATCAGTGTTTTTATTTACAAGCCCTGAATAAATTGTTGTATCACTAATATAATTTAGAGAAGAACCAAACCCACTATCTGGTTTATATTGTTCTCCATCAGAATTTCCAAAAGTTGTATCTAAAAATTCATTTCCTACCTGTTCAACTGATAAGTATAATCCATAATACTCATCGTTTATTGACAAAGCAACAAAGGTTGTTCTTGATGATACTGTGCCTAAAGAATCAAGAGCTTCATAAGTTAGATACTCAGCTATCATTGATGGATCCATAAACAAATTATTTAATATTATTTTGTCTATACCAAATAAATCTTGGTCTTCAAAATAATTCAAATCAATATTATAACTAAAACGATCACTACCAGAAGTATATACATCTCTTAAACTTGAATTACCTTTTGTTCTAATAGCTACATTAGATAATGTATAACCATTATATGTAATATTACATGTGTAATACACTTCATCCATTGCATTTATCTTTAAGCTCTGATAATTATCAGCGCTTATTTCAATATTTACTTCTAAAACTTCATCATGAGGATATATTACCTCATTAACCATTTCGCTTTCGGTTTTACTTTCGCTTTCGGTTTTACTTTCAGTTTCGGTTTCACTATTGTTCAAGTTATCGCTTGAAGTTGTATCTGTTATATCAGTAACTTCGTTTACTGTATTTGTACTAGTACTCTCTACGGTTAAACTATCGCATGAGATTACAAAGAGACATATAATTATCAAACTTATAAATAATACTATTAATCTTTTCCCTGATTTCATAATAATTCTCCTTGTCCTATTTTGTTACTACAGTAATATAATATATAACT
>CAYVZR010000047.1:0-8860 GCA_964456195.1 uncultured Candidatus Izemoplasmatales bacterium
AAAAAAAACACTTTTAATTCCAATAACTCCAGTTTCAACTCAACTAACAGAAATTAAAAGGGATTTTTTTTTAACACCAGGGGATTATCCTTTGATAAAACCAGAAACATACAAGAGGCTTATTGAGGAAACCGGGGTTATAAGAGTTCCAACCTTCAACAAAAGAAAAGGACATCCAATATTCATCAGCAAAGCATTAATAGATTCTCTAAAAAAAGAACCTATTGATTCTAATTTGAAGGTATTTAGGGATAGACATATTGTGAATTATGTGGAAACAGATGATAAAGGAATATTGATTGATGTTGATACAATTGAAGATTACGACTATTTAAAAGGACTTAAAGAAAGGAATGATATATAAATGGAGATAGTTAATTATTTTAAAGCACAAAGTGTTGAAGAAGCTTACAAGAAATTAATTGAAGATCCATCAAATTTAATTATTGGTGGTGGAGCATGGCTAAGGTTATCTTCGAAAATCGTTGATACAGCAATCGACTTAGAACATGTAGGGTTAAATAAGATAGTTGAGACAGATTCTACTATTGAGTTTGATGCCTCTGTCACTTTAAGAGAACTGGAAAAAACTGATGCATTAAAAAATCTTTTTGGAGGTATTGTTAATAAAGGAGTTAACGGAATTATGGGAGTAGCTCTCAGAAACCTTGTAACTGTTGGAGGAAGTATTTTTGGAAAGTATTCTTTTTCTGATTTTATAACACCGTTATTAGCAATGAACGCTGAAGTAGAATTGTATAAAGCTGGAAGAATGAAATTAGAAGATTTCTTAAAGTTTAAATCAAAAGAAAGAGATATATTACTCAAATTAATCATTAAAAAAGAAGAGGGACTTGGATATTATTATAAAATGAAGAAAACTGGACTTGATTTTGCAGTTATAAATGTTGCAATTTCATTGTCTAATTCTAAATTTAAAATTGTTGTTGGTGCAAGACCTAGCATAGCTGCTTATGCTTTCAAAGCTATGGAATTTATCAATAGTCAAAAAGAAATTACTAAAGAGATTATCAAAGAAACTGCAAGTATAGCAGTAGATGAACTTAAATTTGGAACAAATAGTAAAGCATCAAAAGAATACCGAATGGAACTTGCAAAAGTTTACATAAGAAGAGGACTTAACGAGGTGACTAATAATGAAAATTAATGTTTTGGTTAATGGACAAAAGAAAATATATGATGTTTTACCTGATGAATATTTATTAGATACTTTGCGCGCAGACCACTTATATAGTATTAAAAGAGGTTGTGACAACTCAAGTTGTGGTGTTTGTACTGTGTTGTTTGATGGTAAACCTGTTCAATCTTGTTCTATGCTTTCTGTAAAAGCTGATGGGCATTCAATTACTACAATTGAAGGGCATCAAGAAGAAGCAAAGAAATTAAGTGAACATTTTGGTCATCAAGGAGCAGACCAATGTGGTTTTTGTAATTCAAGTTTAGCACTTACTGTACATGCAATGAAAACAGAAATCGAAAAACCAACTGATGAAGATATTAAAGAATATTTAGTAGGTAATCTTTGTCGTTGTACAGGATACGAAGCACAACACAGAGCCATTAGATTATGTTTAGAGGAGGAAGATGAAGAATGAAAGTAGTTAATCATGCCCTTCCTTCAATAGATGGAAAAGGATTAATGATGGGTAAACCAGCATATAGTGATGACTTAGCTGATCCTACCTCATTAATCGTAAAGGTATTAAGAAGTCCGCATCCTTATGCGAAAATAGTAAAAATTGATACTTCTAAAGCTGAAGCTTTAGAAGGAGTAGAAATAGTATTAACATACAAAGATTTTGACAGAAGACCTTTTACTAGAGCAGGACAAGGTTATCCAGAACCTTCTCCACATGATAAATTTGTTTTAGATGATCATGTTCGTTATATTGGAGATGAAGCAGCAGCTGTTGCTGCGATTGATCTTAGAACTGCATTAAAAGCATTAAAATTAATAGATATTGAGTATGAAGTATTAGAACCAGTTCTTGATTTTGAAACAGCATTTGAGAATAAAATTCTTGTTCATACAGAACCAGAGATTCATGATATGTTTCCAATTGGATTTGATCCAAAAAAGAACTTAGCTGCATCATATCATATGCATGTTGGAGATGTTGATAAATCATTAGAAGAATCTGAAGTTATAGTTGAAGAAAGCTTCTATACACAAGCACAAGCACATGTGATGTTAGAACCTCATACTGTAAATGCTCGTATTGATTACCAAGGTAGATTAGTAATCTATTCTTCAACACAAACACCAATTCATGTTAGAAGAATTATTTCTCAAGGACTTGATTATCCTCTTAGTAAAATCCGTGTTATTAAACCACGCGTTGGTGGAGGATTTGGAGGAAAACAAGCTATTCATGGTGAAATGCTTGTTTCAGCAGTAACAATAAAAACTGGTAAACCTTCGAAAATGATTTATACAAGAAAAGAAGTATTTGAATCAAGTTATACAAGACATCCAATGCGCTTTGATTTAAGACTTGGAGCTATGAAAGATGGTACTTTAAAAGCAATTGACTGTTGGGTTGTATCAGATACAGGAGCTTACGGGGAACATGCACTTACTGTATTTATGGTAGCTGCTGCAAAAGTATTCCCTCTTTATAACAAAGTTGATTCAGTAAGATTCCACGGTAATGTAGTTTATACAAATCATACACCTGCGGGAGCTTATAGAGGATATGGAGCAATCCAAGGAAACTTTGCATTAGAATCTGCAATTGATATGCTTTGTCATAAATTAGATGTTGATCCTGTTGAATTTAGACAGAAAAATATGATGAAGGAAACTGAAACATCACCTATATTCAAAATCATGGGTGAAGGTACTGAAGGAATCGAAATGTTTATGGATTCATGTAAATTAGAGTACTGTGTAAAAAGAGGTGCTGAATTAGCAAATTGGAAAAAACTATATCCAAGAAAACAGTTGTCTGATTCAAAAGTAAAAGGTGTTGGAATGGCAATTGCAATGCAAGGGTCAGGAATACCTTATATCGATATGGGAGCTGCAACAATTAAACTTAATGATGACGGATTCTATAATTTATTGATAGGAGCAACTGACATTGGACAAGGTAGTGACACTATTCTTGCTCAAATAGCTGCCGAAGCAC
This sequence comes from uncultured Candidatus Izemoplasmatales bacterium, assembly GCA_964456195.1. Taxonomy (GTDB): domain Bacteria; phylum Bacillota_I; class Bacilli_A; order Izemoplasmatales; family Izemoplasmataceae; genus JAFGXW01. Next base: position 3,153 of record CAYVZR010000047.1, read on the forward strand.
TTGGAACAACATTAGATAAAGTTATTGTTTACTCATCAGATACAGACCTTACTCCTTATGACTGTGGTGCCTATGCATCAAGTACAACATACGTATCAGGAAATGCTGTGCTAAAAGCAGGTAAAGAAATGAGACAAATGATAGTTAATGAAGCTGCAAGAGTATTTAAAGTATTACCTGAGAAAGTTGATTATGATGGAGTAGTTCTTAAATCTGGTGAACAAGAAATAACCTTAAAAGAATTATCAAATAGACTATTCTATAATGAAGATCAAAAACAACTACAAGTAACAAGTAGTTATTATGGTACTAAATCTCCACCTCCATTTATGGCAGGATTTGTTGAAATAGATGTAGATATAGAAACTGGAGAAGTAGATATAATAGATTATATAAGTATTGTTGATTGTGGTACCACAATCAATCCTATGCTTGCTAAAGGGCAAGTAGAAGGTGGAATTGTACAAGGTATTGGTATGGCAATGTATGAAGAAGTTTTATATTCAAAATCAGGAAAACTAATTACTAATGACATGATGAATTATCGAATTCCGACTCGTCGTGAAATTCATAAATTAACAACAGAGTTTGCTGATAGTTATGAAAAATCTGGACCATACGGTGCAAAAAGTGTTGGGGAAATCGGTATTGATACTCCACCTGCAGCAATAGCTAATGCAATTTATAATGCTGTTGGAGTTAGACTTACTAAATTACCTCTTACGCCTGAAAGAATACTTATGGCTATTAAAGAGCTAGAAAAAGGAGAAAAAAATAATGGAAAATAAAAAACTAAAATTAATTACTCAAATAATATTTTATGGTGCCATGTGGGGATTTTTAGAAGCAACTCTTGGATATTTTCTTCATTTTGTTCCAGCAATGATTGCAGGAACAATAATGTTCCCAATAGCTTCAGTGATTTTACTTAGAGCTTATAACAAAACAAATTCAAAAGCAGCTTTATTATTAATAGGCGGAGTTGCTGCTGCAATTAAATCAATTGATTTATTTTTACCATCATTTAGTGTTTTCAAAACAATTAATCCAATGATGTCTATCGTGTTAGAATCATTACTTGTCTTTGCAGTTGTAATGTTATTTACATCTGAAAAAGTAACTAACAAATTAGCAGCTGCACAAGTTGCTAGTATTGGTTGGAGAGTTGGATATGTCTTTTATATGTTAATAGTATTTGCTGCAACTGGATTTGTAGCTGACTCATTACTTAGTGTTGTAAATTTAATTCAATTTACATTAATCAGTGGAGTAATCGGTGGGTTACTTGCTAGCTCATTAATCTATGCAGATGAATCTATTGGAAGAAAACTAGATTTCAATTTAGATTTAAAACCAGCCTTAGCTGCAATGTTACTTATAATTGCTGCAGTAGCTACCTTTACACTTTAATAGGATTATCTAGTCAAAACACAATTCCGTGTTTTGACTAGATTTACAATATAAACTTTCAGAGAAAGATGTGATACAATGAGTAAAGTTTTTGATATGATGATGCGATTCAAAAGTAGAGGAGAATCGTGTATTTTAGTAACTGTAGTAGAGAAAAAAGGTGATGGTCCAGTTGAAGTAGGGAAAAAAATGGTTGTTAGTGAAACTGGCGAAGCATTTGGTACAGTTGGTGGAGGGCAAATAGAATATATTGCCAGAGAAAACTGTAAAGATCTACTTAGAAAAAGAGAAAGCTTTTTAGAAAAGTATTCACTTACTGGTGGAAAATTAGTTGAGGATGCAAAAGCATTATCGATGGTTTGCGGAGGTATTGTGACATTGTTTTATGAATTCGTAGGAGTTAAAAATAATGTATATATCTTTGGAGCAGGACATGTTGGGCAAGCCTTAACGAATGTTTTGAATACAATGAATTATCATATTACAGTCGTTGATGATCGTAAAGCAGTGTATGAAGCATTTAGTGGAGCAGATATAAAAATACATAAATCGTTCACTGATTTTATTGCTGAAGATGGAATTAAAGATAATAGTATGATTGTAGTTTGTACACCATCGCATGAACATGATTACAATGTAATAAATAAAGTTATTGAACTTGGAATAAAACCAGATTATATAGGCATGCTTTGTTCACCTGAGAAGCTAATGGATTATTTAAAATTGACATATGCTAAGTTTGGTGAAGATATAGACTTAAAGAATTTTTATTCACCTATTGGTTTAGATACCGGTGGGGGAAGTCCTGAAGAAATTGCAATATCTATTGCTTCTGAAATGCTAGCAATAGGATATAAAAAGACAGGACACAAACATATGAGAGAAAGTATAGAAAATGCTAAATATCGTTACTGGGAAGATTAATTCTTTTAAAACAACAACGATTTTAAATATCTATAAATCTCTTAAAAAAGGTGATGGATTTATTTCTATTAAAAACATGAAAAATAACATTGTACACAGTTATGATATCTTGCATTTAGCATCTAATGAGAAGAAACTACTGGTTATCAGGGATACATACAGTGAAAAAGACTTTGTTAAGTGTTGTCAGATTGGTCCATATATGTTTAGTGAAAGCACAGTTAAAGAAGTAGAAATGAAAATAAGAGAACTTATCAAGCAAAATGTATCTCCTCTATTTTTAGATGAGATAGGATTATTGGAATTAGATGGTAAATGTTTTCATAATATTTTCTTAGAGATGCTTAGTTCTAAACTTGAGATTTACGTTACAGTTAGAACAGATTTATTAGATAAGATATTAACGAAATATAAAATAGATGAATATAATTTAATTCAAACTACTTAAACTGAAAAAGAGGTGATGAAATGTATGATTTAGCAATAATGGATGGTTCAGTCTATATAGATGGGAAATTTATTAAAACGAACGTTTATACAAAAGATGGATTAATATCTTCTATAACTGATGAGCATCTAGATGCCTCTGAATACTATATCGCAAAAGATAGATTAGTAATTCCAGGGATAATTGATCCTCATGTCCATTTCAACTTAGATTTAGGTAAAATTAAATCAGCTGATGATTTTTATAGTGGAAGTGTTACAGCTGCATATGGAGGAGTTACCACATTTATTGACTTCTTAGAGCCTGTATCGAATAAAAGAGACTTAATCAAGGCGTTTAAAAAAAGACAAGTTGAAGCAAATAACAGTGTATTAGACTATAAGTTTCACGCTACATTGAAAAACCCAAAAGGGAATTTAGATGATATCACTGATGAAATGAAAAAATCAGGAATTTCTTCTGTTAAACTTTTCACAACTTATTCAGATTCTAATCGTAGAACCTACGATGAAGAAATAAAAAGACTATTAGAATTATCTGTTGAAAAAGATTTCTTAATTCTTGCACATATTGAAAATGACGAATTAATTAATCTAGATCCTTCATTTAAAGTGAGGGATTTACTAACTAGTAGAAGCACTAAGAGTGAAACTACAGAAGCTTTGAAGTTAGCCGGATTTGCCAAAGAAACTGGTGGAAAACTTTATATGGTTCATTTAAGTAGCGGTTTAACTTTAGAGAAGTTAATAAAGGAGTATAAAGATATCCTTGGAATTAATTTCTTCATTGAAAGCTGTCCTCATTATTTTAACTTGAGCGCAGATTTACTTAATCAAGACAATGGGTACTTATATACACTAGCACCCCCGCTTAGAACACGTGAAGAAGTTAAATTATTAAATAAACTTATCGATAACGTAAATACTATAGGAACAGATCATTGTCCATTTTATATGGAAGAGAAAAATAAAGAATTTCTGAAAGACTTACCACTTGGTATAGGCTCTATTGAGCATTCATTTAATATCATGTATAGTTTATTTCAGGAAAAAATTATTGATAAAATGACTATAAACGTTGCTAAAATTCACAACTTGTATCCTAAAAAAGGAGTTATTCAAGTTGGGAGTGATGCGGATATGTTTATATATGATAATACTGTGGAATCAAAAATTACTGAAAATCATTCTTCATGTGATTACTCAGTTTATACAGATAAATTAGTTCTTGGAAAAGTTGAATCAACAATTTCAAGAGGTAAATTTATTGTTAAGAAAAGTAAGCTTATAGGCGGACAAGGTGAATTCTTAAATTAGAAGATATAAATCTAGTACTGCATTTATAAATATAACAACCTATTATTTCAAAACGTTTTATGAAAACAAATATATTATACGAGGTGAAACAAAATGAGAAAAGTTATTATCAATGCGACAACATACGATTTTGAGACATTGAAGAAAAACCAATATATTTTATTCGATAGTACAATTATCGAAACCGGTGAAATGAAAGACATGACATATAACGATCTTGAAACAATCGATGCTAGTGGCGCGATTGTTATGCCTGGTCTTGTGAATGGACATGCTCATATTTATTCAACATTTTCTCGTGGATTAGGAATACCTTATAATCCAGCAAACTTCTTAGAAATCTTAGAACAAATGTGGTGGAGAATGGATCACCATATTAATAACGAAGTAAGTTATTATAGTGCTTTGGTTAGTGGTGTTGAATTTTTGAAAAATGGTATTACTACAGTAATTGATCATCATGCTTCAGGTATCGATATCTTAGGATCTTTAGAAGCTTTAAGAAAAGGGTTAACTGATGATGCGAAAGTAAGAAGTGTCCTTTGTTTTGAAACAAGTGATCGTTTTAATGTTGATGAATGTATTAAAGAGAATGTTGATTACTATAACGATAATCAAACCGATGTAGCACGAGGGTTATTTGGGCTTCATGCCGCATTCACCTTGAGTGATGAAACATTGAAAAAGATTGGTGAAAAAAATGTTGCACCAATACATGTTCATGTTGATGAGTCAAAGTATGATACTGAGTATTGTATAAAACACTATGGAAAAACACCTATTAAACGACTTGATCAATTTGGCTTGATAAAAGAGAATTCTTTATTGGCACATTGTTTATTCGTTGAAGGTGAGGATTTAGATATTATCAAAGCAAGAAAAGCGAAAGTTGTTTTTAATACTACATCCAACATGAATAATGGTGTAGGGTTACCTAATTATCATAAATTTAACGACAAAGGGATTGACGTAATAATAGGTAATGATGGGATATCTTCATCAATGGCTTACGAATATTTGAATATTTTCTTTACCCAACATTTGAATGACTTGGATGTAAGAAAATTCGGTTTTGGGGATTTAATAAAAATGATTGATAATACATACGACTATGCTTCTGCATTACTTGGAGTAAAGTTAGGGAAAATTAAAGCAGGTTACGAAGCTGATTTAAGTATTCTTAAATATACACCTTTTACAGAAATTAATAATGATAATGCTTTAGGTCATTTATTGTTCGGATTATTCCATAACTTTAAGCCGGAAACAGTATTTATAAAAGGGGAAAAAGTTTTAAGTAATTATAATGTAAGTAATGATTTAGAAAATAAATATAATAAAGCTCTTACGGTTTCTAAAAAGTTTTGGAGTGAAGTTCTAAAAGGAGAGAATTATGATTTTAAAAATAAGTTTTAACAGTTTTTTAACGAATAACTATAATAAAGTAGGTGAAGAACAATGAGTGCAGAAATGAGACCAATTAAATTTAGCAAACTAATTAGTTGGATGAAAACAGAATATCAAAATGATCAATCGATTTTTGGCGTTCATGTTAATAAATTTTATAAGAATGAATCTGGTACGACGATGGAAATGTTTGGCGATAAAAT
>CAYVZR010000048.1:0-8754 GCA_964456195.1 uncultured Candidatus Izemoplasmatales bacterium
TTATCAGTGAAAACTTTCTTAAACACAAGGGAGTTCACCTAGATTTTAATGAATTGAAATGTATGATTAATGATAAAACAGTTGAATTAACTATAAAAGAATTTATGCTGTTATACAAACTAGCCGCATCAAGTGGAAGAATTTTTACCAGAGAACAACTAATGAATGAAATATGGGGTTATGATAGCGAATCATATGAAAGAACTGTAGATACTCATATAAAAAGGTTGAGAGAAAAAATTAAAACAAAGGATCTAGAAATAATTACTGTAAGAGGTCTGGGATATAAGGTGGTTTTAAAATGAATAAGGTAACTATAAAAGTATTCTTTTCAACAATGCTAATTATTTCGTTATCTTCTTTGATTCCACACATCCTGTCTTGGGTAGGTTATGGAGACTATAGACCTGATTTTGAAAATGATCGACCTTACTTCTTTTTGATGATAATTGGTGTTACAGCTATGATTCTTATATTTAATTTCATAATGAATAGAATAATCTATAAACGAATGGCACTTTTAAACAGTGCCACAACAGAAGTTATTCAAGGTAATTATGATATTGAAATAGAAGAAGGAGCAAAAGACGAAATTTCTGCTCTAATTAGAAACTTTAATACAATGATTAAAGAATTAAAATCTAATGAATATCAAAACAAAGAATTTGTTAGAAACTTCTCACATGAATTAAAAACACCGTTATCTGCAATAAAGGGATATTCAGATTTGATTATTAATGCAGACATATCAAAGGATGAGCAACTGGAATACGCAAGCATTATTTCAAATGAGGCAAACCGTCTAACAGAACTAAGTAAAAATATGCTTTTAATATCATTGGTTGATACCAATGTTATAGTTCCAAAACTTGATGAATTTAATGTTTCTGAACAGATTAGAAATGTTATTCAATTAACACAATTATCATGGGAAGAACGAGAAATAGAATTTGATATTGTACTACCTGATAAGATAATCATTTTAAACAAAGAGTTGCTTTATCAGGTATGGGTGAATTTACTTGGTAATGCTATTAAGTTTTCACCTTTAAAAAGTGAAATTAAGATAAACCTAGAAATAAAAGAAGAGGAACTAGTTTTTTCTATAAGTAACAAAGGCACTATAGAACAAGAAGACTTAGATAAAGTATTTAACCTATTCTTTGTAATAGAAAAATCTAGGGCTGATAATTCAAGTGGTGTGGGTCTTGCTTTAACTAAAAAAATTGTTAACAAATTAAATGGTAGTATTAAGGCTGAGTCTCACAACAATGTCGTAACATTTGTTGTAAATATACCTATAAGTGAATAGTTAAATAAAATAGTTATTAAAAAGGCATATTGGATTTACCAGTATGCCTTTTTATGTAATATTTAGTTTAATCTGAAAGTGTTTTTTAAGTGTTCACAAAATTGGGTTCACTTGAATTTTTGATCTTTAGTTCCATTTCTCTGCCCAATTACCAATATTTTTGAATGTATCTTGTAAATCTATACCTTTTCTTGTAAGTTCATACTCAATTCTAAGATGAGATTCATTATAAATATTTTTTTTAATGATACCTTCTTTTTCTAATTCTTTAAGTCTTTCATTTAATAATCTAGATGAAATCCCTGTGATGAATTTTTCGATTTCAGAAAACTTTTTTGGACCATTCATTAAAGTATATATAATAAGAGCATTCCATTTTTTCCCAAGTAAACTTAATGTTGTTTCTATTTTAGGACATAATTCTCCTGCCATGATTTCACCTCTTTTCGATTTAATTATAGCATACTATATTTTAAATACAAGTAACTTACTTTAAATAAGTGCATAATAGTTGAATACCTTCATTGTGTAGTGTAAACTTGTAATTATTGGTAAGCAACTTACTAAAAATAACTTATACGAGGAGAATTATAATGAAAGTATTATATATAACAGCAAATCCTAAAAACATAGAACATTCACACAGTTTGAGTGTTGGAGATTCATTTATCAAGGAATATCAGAAACAAAATAAAGACGATGAGGTAATATTATTAGATTTATTTAAAACAGATGTACCTGAAATTGATTATGATGTAATGAATGCATGGGGTAAACTAGCAAGTGGAGTTGATTTCAAAGATTTAAGTACTGAAGAAATTAGAAAGCTAAGTTCAATGAATAGTAATTTAGAACAATTTATGGATGCAGACAAATATGTATTTGTTGCACCCTTATGGAATTTTGGTGTTCCACCAGTACTAAAAGCTTATATTGATAATCTAGCAATTAATGGTAAGACATTTAAATATACTGAGAATGGTCCAAAAGGATTATTGGGAAATAAGAAAGCATTGTTCATACAATCTAGTGGTGGAGTATACAGCAATGAAGCTATGAAGAAGTACGAACATGGAAGTAGTTATATGAATGTAGTATTAAACTTTTTTGGAATCAATGATATATCTGAATTACTAGTTGAAGGTGTTAATATGGCTAAAGATGGTGGATTAGAAATACGCGAACAGTTTAATAAAAAAGCAGTAACTTTAGCTAAAACATTCTAATAAAAGAGAAGTCTGTATTAAAAATCTAAGAAGATTATTCATACAAGTTTAAAATTAGGAAACAACTAAAAAAAATGAGAAAAGAGGATGACAATGAAAACTAAGGGAATAATAAAGTTTAAAGGAACTGAATCAAAAGGAGCAATGCATTTTATAACATATAACGGAGATAAAGTTTCTCTTACTGAGAGTGTTTCAAGAAAAGTTGAACACATTAAAGCGAATAAAAGCATTGAGATTGCAAACAATTTAATGTCTAGAACATTCAATGAAATGAAAGTTGAGATCAGTGAAGATGATAGATATGTTAAAGAAGTGTATGATTTTATGAAATATGAAAAACATACACATTATAAAAGTGGATACGAAGGATTAGTAGTCTTAAAATATAAAGGCGTCTAAAAAAAGTATAAGTATTATCTAAGGTGTTGATTCCCATTGGGAACAGCATCTTTTTTTGGGTATTTCTAATTACAAATAATAAAGTTCCAGCGAGTCGCATCTCTTATAGTAGCAATTAATGCCATATAAAAAATAATAATTTTTTTATTTTTTTATTTTAAATTATATATGTCCGGTAATTATAACGAAATGTGGTAATATATATGTAAAAGTAATATTGAAGAAAATAATTTTTTTGATGTATTTAATTCTGAAAAAAATAGAAGGTGACTTTATGGATGTTTTGTATTTCTTTATGATATTTGCAATTGTTGGATGGATTTGGGAAACACCCTGGGTTTCTATCCGAACAAAAAAATTTGTGAATAGAGGTTTCTTACGTGGACCATATATCCCAATTTATGGTTGTGCAATTGTAACTGCACACTATTTTGTCAGTTTATTTAGTGGAGTTGAAGGTATTATTGGTATTATGATTGAAATCATTTGTATTGCTCTTATTACTGCGGTATGGGAATTTTTGACAAGTTATCTATTAGAAAAGATTTTTCATACAAGATGGTGGGACTATAGTAATCATAAATTCAATCTTCAAGGAAGGATTAGCTTATCTGTAACAGCATTTTTCGGAATTGGTGGATACGCCCTTTTAAATTTTGTTTGGACACCATTTGAAGCTTTGTATAACTCGATATCAATAAATTATATGGTGATATTTCTAAGTTTATTTTATATCATCTTTACTATCGATTCAGTCTTTACATTAATTGATTTATTTAGAGTTAAAAAAATTATAGAGACTATACAACGTTTAAGTAAAGAACTTGGAGATAAATTAGATGAAAAATTTATTGATGCTAAAAGTGCATTGTCTGAACGCAAAGGTAATTTACAGGAATCAATCGTAGAAATAAAACAAATGCTTTTAGATAGTTATCAAAAAATATCAAATACTAGTGTATCAAAACAAGTTATTTTCGAGTTAGAACAAATCCAAAATTATATCACAAACACTCGAAGCATTAGTCGTTTTTATCTTAAATATACACGTAGTTCAAGTTTACTGCTTCATAAGGCGAAAAGATTTCTTAAGGGTTTGAACGATAAAATTGAGAAGTAGCACAATGTGTTGCTTCTTTTTTATAATTAAATAAAATTTAGTAAAAAAAACAATATTTCACAATATTTCGTTTTTATGGTATTATTTCCATGTAGGAGTGATATTTATGGCAACTTTAAAAGAAATAGCTGCATTAGCAAAAGTATCAATAACAACAGTTTCTAGAACTATTAATTTTGATAATACTTTATCAATTTCTAGCGATAAGAAAAGAAGAATATTTGAAATTGTTGAAGAACTAGAATACAAAACACCTCGAAGAAAAAAAATGGAAATGAAACCTAAATTAAATATTATATTAGCTTATTGGTATACAGTTGTTCAAGAAATTGATGATCCTTATTACTTATCTATAAGGCAAGGTATTGAGAGAGCTTCAGATAAATATAATATTAATGTAATCAAAATTCCAAAAAGAGAAAACCAATATCAAATAGACACAAACTCAGTTATCGACGGGATAATTGCTGTTGGTAGATTTACAGAAGAAGAAACAAAGACTTTTAAAGCTATCTCGGATAATATTGTTTTTGTAGATTATTCACCTCATGATGAAAACTTTGATAGTATTGTAATAGATTTTGATAGGTCAATGAAAAAAATAATGGACTACATAGTGATTGAAAAAGGTTATACCGAGGTTGGTTACCTTGGCGGAAAAGAATTAGTAAAAAACAAAGATAGGTTAAATGGTGATCCGAGAGAAATATATTTCAAAGAATATATGCATAGTAAAAACATATATAACTCAAAATTTATTTTTGTAGATCAATTCAGTTCAATAAGTGGATATGATATGATTATGGAAGCACATAAAAACTCATTATTACCAAAGGCGTTTTTTGCAGCAAGTGATTCAATTGCTATAGGAGCAATAAAAGCCATCCATGAATTAAAACTTAATATACCGGAAGATATTGCAATTGTGGGATTCAACGATATTCCAACTGCATTATATACTTTTCCACCTTTAACTACATTAAGAATACCAACTGAGTTTATGGGAGAAAAAGCAGTGGATTTAATAATTGAAAATATAAATGGTAGAGATGTAAATATTCAAATGAAAGTTGCAACAACGTTAATAAAAAGAGGAACAATATAAAAAAAATTCAGTTAAAAAACACTAGCTAAATCCTTTTAGCTAGTGTTTTTTATCAAAATCTCAACATAATTTAGTAAAAAAATGGAAATTTTACTAAATTTATTTACATAAAAAATATTGCCTCTATTGCTCCTAGTTACCTTTGAATAGGCATATTATGATTTTGTATATATATTTCAAAATATGTTGACAAATTGGTAAATATTCACTAAAATATAATTACAAGCGTTTTCAAGTAAAGCGCAAAAAAACTAAGGAGAGTACAATGAAAAAAATATTATTATTATTAATCACATTATCTTTGGCTATAACACTAGTTGCATGTGGCGGGGATGATGGAAACCAAGATGGTAAAATTACTATATGGGCTTGGGATCCAAACTTTAATATCGATATTATGAATAGAGCAAAAGAAATTTATGGTGGAGATGTTGAAATTGAAATAGTAGAAATGGCAAAAGGTGATTTAGAAACTAAATTACATACTTCATTATCTACTGAAGGAGATTTACCGGACATCGTTTTAATTGAAGATTATATGGCACCTAAGTATTTAGCTTCTTATCCTGGTAAGTTCGCAGACTTAAGTGAATCAATTGATCATACTAAATTTATCCAAGGAAAAGTACAAATCGGTACTTATGATGGTAAACAATACAGTGTACCATTTGATTCAGGTGTAAGTGGAATGTTTATTAGAAATGACTTAGTTCTAGACGTTGATGTTGCTGCTGCAAATCTCGCTGGAGTTAGTACTTTTGATGAATTTGTTGCTGCTGATATTACTTGGGATGATTTTATTGCTGTTGGACAAGCATATACATCAAGAACTGGTGATGCTTTCATGGCACAAAATTTTGCCGATGGTGGTGGATTTAGAGTTATCTTAAATTCAACTCAAACATGGTATACTGATAGTAGTGGAGAATTTGACTTTGTAGGTAACCCTGGAATTGAAGAAGCTGCTGAAGTTTATTATAAAATCTATAATGCAGAAGTAGATTATAATGGTACTATGACAGAAATTTATAAAGCTGCAACTGATTGGGGTACATGGGTAGATCCACTTTCAACTGGAGAAGCTGCTACAGTTACTACAGGTGTATGGATTACAGGTACTGTAAAATCAAATGCTGATAATTCAGGAAACTGGACAGTTATGAAAACTCCTCGTGCAAATATTTCTGGAGCTGTTAACTACTCTAACTTAGGTGGTAGTAGTTGGTATGTTATAGCTGATAGCGATGTTGATGAATCAGTTGATTTCCTTAAAGCTATTTATCAAGAAAATCAAGATGGATTCTATGATCAAATCTTAGTTAATAATGGAGCAATGGGTTCTTTATTAGCTGCTAAATCAAGTACTGCATATCAAGCTAATGATTCATACTTCTCAAATGCAAAAGTATGGAATGATTTCGCTTCATGGGCTGCATTAATACCAGCTATTGATTATGGACAATTTACATATGAAGCAGACGAAGCAATTATTAATGCTATGCCTGGCTATTTAGATGGAACTAAAACTTTAACACAATTCTTAACTGAAGCAGAAACTGCTGCAAGAGCAAAAGTTCAATAATTATAAATTTTAAGTAAATTAAGGTGGCAAAAAAATTGCCACCTTAATATTTACATAAGGAGAACCAAACATGCTGAAAAAATTTAAAAACTTGTCATGTAAGAAAAGGAATGTAGTAATTGGATGGGTATTTATTATCCCAGCATTGGTTTTTATAACTATTTTTGTTATTATACCAATTTTCTATTCATTGTTTTTGGTTACACAATCTTGTAGAGGTATTGTTTGTGAACAAGATTTTACTGGAAATTTAGCAAAGTTATTTGCTGATGTTCAATTGAGACAGGTTTTAATAAATACTTTTATATTCTTCTTGATTCAAGTACCAATAATGCTTACTTTAGCACTAATTTTTGCTGTTATTTTAAATAACCCTAAGCTTAAGTTCCGTGGAGTATTCAGAACAGCGATATTCTTACCAGCTGTTACCTCTTTAGTAGCATACTCGGTGTTATTTAAAATGATGTTAGCTCCAGATGGAATTGTAAATTCAGCATTGGATTTTTTCGGAATAGGAGCAGTAGGTTGGTTAACTCATCCTACTTGGCAGAGAGTAACAATAATTATTGCTTTGTTGTGGAGATGGACTGGATATAATATGATTTTCTATTTATCTGGATTACAAGGAATAGACAAGGAGATATTTGAAGCATCTATAATTGATGGTGCAACAAAACGTCAACAATTCTTTAAAATTACTATCCCATTACTGAAACCAATTATTCTTTTTACAACAGTTATGTCAACAATTGGTACCTTACAATTATTTGATGAACCGTTCAATATAATTAGAGGTAGTGGTACAACTGTTACCACAATGACATTATCTCAATATGTTTATAATCTTTCGTTTGTTTATACACCTAACTTTGGATATGCAGCCATGATTGCTTATGTAATAATGATATTTGCTGCGTTATTAACAATTATCCAATTTAGAATTGCAAAGGAGGATAAATAATATGAGCCCAATCAAAAAAACAATTTTCAAATTTTTAAAATCCTTGAAAAGACTTCCTGCATATTTATTCTTAAGCATAGTATCATTTTTCTGTGTGTTCCCATTCTTATGGATGTTCTTTGGAGCAACAATGACTTCAGGAGAAGTTAGTTCAGGAGTAATTAAAATTGGTAGCAATTTTTCTGAAAATTTAAAAGTACTATTTGATCAAAGTGATTTCATGCAAGCATTTAGCAACTCAGTTGTTGCAGCGGTTCTTACAACAGTTTTTGCGTTATTCATTTCATCTCTTGCTGCATATGGATTTGAAATATTCTCAACAAAAGTGAAAAACAAAATATTTGGCGTATTACTACTTACTATGATGGTGCCATTTGCAGCACTAATGATTCCTTTGTATAAAGTGATAATTTTCTTAGATTTGTCAAATTCAATTACTTCGCTTATTGTACCTGCAATTGCCACTGTATTCTTAATATTTTTCTTCAAGCAGAGTTTAAAAAAATTCCCTAGAGAAATTATTCAGTCTGCTAGAATTGATGGTGCAAATGAATTTAGGATATTTAGGAGTATAGTAGTTCCTGCAATGAAACCAGCATATGCTGCAGCTGCTATCTTAACATTTATGACAAGTTGGAATAATTTCTTGTGGCCATTGATTACACTGTCATCAAATGATAAGCAAACTTTACCATTAAAAATTAGTATATTAAGCAGTTCATATACACCTAATTATGGGGTAGTACTATTAGCAATAGTAATTGCTACACTACCTTCAATACTTGTATTCTTTGCACTACAAAAACATTTTGTCGCTGGTCTGACTGGCGCTGTTAAATAAACTAATAGTAAACCTTCTGTTTTATGCACTTCATTTATTATGCATGTGCAAAAGAAAGAGTATAGTGAAAATTATACTTTTTTCTTTGTCTTTTGTTTATCAGTTAATTAGAGATATAGCAATTCATATAGATCGCTATTTTTACCGCTAGATCAATGAATTTAGATTGACTATTATTGACATTTGTGTTAAAATAATATTAAGT
>CAYVZR010000049.1:0-8574 GCA_964456195.1 uncultured Candidatus Izemoplasmatales bacterium
AGAGCGAGTAAATACTCGCTCTTAGCCTACTATCATATCTATTTCAGGATATTTTATGCTTGATCCCGATTTATCTCCTCTAAACATGAGAAGTATTGCAAGTATACCAATTCTACCAATAAACATAGTAATTATCAGTACTATCTTGCCAACTACGGTTAGAGAACTTGTGATTCCTAAACTAAGACCTGTTGTCCCAAAAGCACTACTAATCTCAAAGAATATCTCTCTGAAAGTAAATGTTTCTGATATTGACATTATCAGTGTTCCAATTAATATTAAAGCAGCTGCACTAATAACAACCATCATTGATTTAGAAATTGTTTCTGATTTAACTGATCTTTTACCGATAATAACTTGTTCTTTACCTTTTGCAAATGAGAATATTCCAAGTATAGTAAGTAAGAATGTTGTAGTTCTAATCCCACCACCGGCACTATTAGGTGATGATCCTATAAACATCAAGATTCCAAAGAATATTTGTATTGTATTAGACATGTTATTCATACTCAAAGTAGCAAACCCTGCATTACGTGTTGTTAAAGACATAAATAATGAGTAATAAATACCTTCAATTAAGTCTTTATCTGCAAAATATCCATTAAATTCCACCAAGTATACTATTACAGCACTTACAATCCATAATCCTAAATGCATGCTAACAAGTATTTTAGTAAAAAGAGAAAATTTAAACTTTTCTTTTCTTCTTTTGGCTCCAAACCACTCTTTTAACTCAGCAAGTGGCCAAAATCCTATAGCTCCTAATACCATTAACGACATAGCTAACATCTGCATAATATAATCAGTGTTATACATCATTAAACTATCTCCACCAGGAGATATGTCAAATCCAGCATTTGTGAACATCGATATTGTTAAGAAGAACGCCTGAAACATAGATGAACCTAAATCGAAATATCCAGCAAAATAAAGATAAGAACTCATTGTAATCCATCCTATTATTTCAATAGAAACAATCATTATAAGTACATTTTTAACGAATCTAACAATTCCTGATCTACCAATTTGGTTTTGATCAGTCATAATCATAGTTCGTTCTCTAAAGCTGATTTTCTTACGTGTAAGGAGCCAAAAGATTGATACAAACATAATGAGCCCTATACCACCAAATTGCAGTATAAACGCTAATACTGTTTGTCCAAAGATAGTGAGCACATCTTTAATTACTACAGTAGTAAGACCTGTAGTACTCATACCACTAACTGATACAAAAATTGCGTCAATCCAACTTAAGGATTGTCCGGCTTGAATTGATATAGGTAGTTTAAGTAGTATTGCTCCTGTCATCAAAAACAAGAAGTAAGATACTACGAAACCTCTTATATATGTTCCAAAGAATAATTTCTTAAGTTTTTTCATTTTTTTCACAACCTTTTGAAATCTAATATATTATATCATAATCCTTATAAATTGCAAAAAAACTCGGCCTTACTTAAAACCATATAGTATGTCATAGTCTTTTCATACTGATTATAATCAGTATTAACATGGGCGAATCCGGCTTTCTTATAGGCTTTTATTGCAATTTTATTTTTCAATTCAGGATCTATAATTACATTTTGTACTGAATCATCATTAAATACAAATTTCTTAATAAACTCCTTCAAAATAGTTTTTCCATATCCCATATGAAGATAATTTGTGTCACCAATATATAAATCAATTCCTTTAGCAATTCCCTGAATTTTGTATAATGTTAAATCATTCGCAAAATAAGTCTGAATAAACCCGATATCCAATGAATTAAACTGAACTATATACAACTTAACTTTATTCTCCTTAATTCTGTGCTCATATTTTGTATAAATTTGTTCATATGTATAATTCTTTTTCGAGTCCCAAAACTCTTTTACATGACTTTTATTTAGCCAATAATAAAGAGTGTCGATATCTTTTATTGTAACTTTTCTAAAGGAAAACATACATTTCACCACCTATTTATAGACTATTAAACAACTTCAATCTCATTTAGAGGAATAGAGTTTTATATAACTTTGTAATTTTTCCTCTTTTTTGACGAATAATACTGTTATTTTCTGAATAAGTCTCTTTTTCTACTAAATTCTTATAAATTTGAGAAATGAAAGCCTCAATTGAAATAAATGAATCAACTATACTAAGTTTTTTAGTTGGGTTGTTTTTTAAATTTTCAAAAAATAGATTTTTTGTAATAGTCTCTAAATTCACAAAATTTCTCTTTAATGAATCTGGTAAATATGGTAAATCTTTATATGCCCTAGAAAGAAAAGATTCGTGCTCAATTATAACATCAATATAGTTCTTCAAAAAGGTATCAGGTAAATCAGTTGGTTTACATCTTGAAATAAGCTCCTTATCCAATGTGTCTAGATTGGTATTTATGATTGTACTTAGGAGATTTTCCTTTGTTTTAAAATGCAAAAAAAGAGTTCCTTGAGATAAATTACATTCTCTTGAAATCTCTTTTGTAGAGACGTTTAAAAACCCTTGATTATTTAATAGTAAAGCCGTTTTACGTAGTAAAAGTTCTCTAGTTACTTTCTTTGATTCGCTTCGCACACCAATAATGACCACCTACTCACTGACTATATACTCAGTATAATACACATATACTGTCATGTCAATTAAACTCATATAGTGAATAATACAATCATACACTCTAGAATATATCAAATTGAATGAGAGTGTGGATAACTTGTGTGGATAACCTCTTTCAATCCCTATATCACATTAATCATAGTAATTCGTGCATATTTAAAACAATTAAAAAAACGAGCATAAATCTGCTCATTTTTACTTTTAGGACATATTCAAAAAGTAGAAAATATCGCTTAGTAATTTGCTTTACTTAATATAAATATATAAATGTTTACAATATATAAATATGTGATCGTATAATTACTATCAAAATCATTATAAAAAAGTTAGAGATAGAGGAATTATAACAGTTAACTATTTTGTTAAAAAAATTACAATAGATAAGGAACATTCCATAAAGAGTACAACAAAGAGCAATATCGTTAATCTGTTTAATATGTATTTTAATAATTGCATATAGTTAAGACTCAAAATTAGATGTTTATTTTCTGATTGCTACTCATAAAAATAGTAAAGCGATCCAAAGTTCCCTAAAAATTTACAATCATAAAGATTTAAATACTCTTATTTTCGATTTTTATGAAAAATTCCCAAACTAAATTAATTTATCACTTTTTTTAGTTTCAATTTTAAATACTCTTATTTAACAAGCAAAACTCATTTCATTTACATTATTCGTAATAGTCGCCTGTCTCAGATATTCCATTATTAACCATCTCTCTCAATCTATTTAACTCATAATATAGTAATTTCTTACCCATTGTAGTTATTTGGTACATTTTCTTACCTTTATTCTGCTTTTCTATGCATATTAACTCTATTAACTTATTATTAAGCAACCCTTTTATTGCACCATAAAGTGTCCCTGCAGATAGCTTCAGTCTTTTATCTGTTAGTACTTCGACCTTCTTGATAATCCCATATCCATGTATTGGTTCAACAAGTGATAAAAGGATGTAATATGTTGATTCTGTCAGGGGTGATAATTTCAATATATTCTTGTCCATGAGTCTACCTCCATTATATCGGTTACTGGTATATCGTATAGCGTTATATTTAATTTAAGTTTATCATACTCTAATATTAATTGCAACAAATAAGATATTAGAAATATTTATTCATAAAAAAAACGGCTTTATTATAATAACAAGGCCGTTAAACGCTATTTCTTTCTTAGTAAAGTAATACTCTCAATGTGAGAAGTATGTGGGAACATGTCTAGTGGAGTCACAGATATAACAATATATTTTTTTGACAAAACTTTAATATTCTTAGTTAGAGTACTTGGATTACAAGATATATAGATAATTTTTTTAACTGGTTTTCTATTTAATAAATCCAAAGTCTTTTCGTCTATCCCTGATCTAGGTGGATCAAAGATAATTGCATCTGGAATAAAGTTTTTGCTGTAATATTTAGGTAATACATCTTTAACTTCTCCAAGTTCAAAGACAACATTATCAAATTTGTTGACTTTTTTGTTATGTCTTGCACTATATGTAGACTCTTTTGATATATCAATTCCTAATATTCTTTTTGCATATGGAGCTAAATACATACTTATTGCTCCCGAACCTGAGTAAGCATCAACTAATACTCTGTCAACTTCGAAATCTAATAGTTTTTTTACTTCAGAATATAGTTTAATAGCTTGTTGTGGGTTTAATTGATAGAATGACTTAGGTTTTAGTTCGTATCTAATATCCCCAATTCCTTCAGTTAGAGCCTCTTTACCTTCTAACAATTCTACTTCTTCACCAAATATCTCAATATTCTTAGCATCTTTATTTTTAGAAATTCCAACACTTACAACTCCAGGAATTTTTATAATTTCTTTAGCTGCATCCTTCAAAGCTTTATTATAGATAGTAATAACAAGAGTAACCTGTACTTCTTCATTAAAGTTAGATGCTCTTACGACAACATATCTTAGTAACCCTCTCATTGTAGAAGGATCAAATGCACGTATATCATATTTATCACATATTTCTAATATCTCTCTATTTACACGATTAATACTCTCGTCTTGAACAGGGCACTCTATTATTGGAACTAAGACATTTGATTGCATTTTATAAAGCCCCGTAGTTACGCCGTATTCTGTATTCTTCACAGGCATTTGAGCCTTGTAGCGGTAATGTTTAGGGTTATTCATCCCAATCATTTTATTGAATTTGATAGTGTCTAGGTCTAAGTTAGTGTAACGATCAAATGCTTGAATTAACATTTCTTCTTTCAATAATAATTGTTCACTGTATTCAATATGTTGAATTTGGCAACCACCACATTCTTCATAATGCTTACAAAAAGGAGCAACTCTTTTTGGAGATTTAACTTTAATTCTAACTATTGCACCTTTACAGTAATTTTTATTTACTTCAATAATTTCAATAACGACTTGTTCTGGTGGGAATGCTCCATCAACAAAAACGGCTTGTTTCTTATAATACCCAATTCCTTCACCGTTAATACCCAATCGCTTAATAGTAATAAGTACTTCTTGATTTAATTGTAATAATGCTTCCATATTGCACCAACTTTCAACATATTATATCATAATTATTATTATAGTCTAGACTTTTATCGAGGAAACCCAATACCTAGTGATGTTACCAGAGAAACGATTTCTGTTCTAAATTGATAACAAGTTAATAAATCTCCAATGTGAAACTATATGACACACCTACATAAGTTTTAAAAGGATTCCTATACTTTCATTATATCACAAAAAAAAGAGCACTAATTAAAGCGCTCTAAAATTAATGTTTCTTAAGTCTAAGTTTTGTTACTGATTCAATGTGGCTTGTTTGAGGAAACATATCAAACGGAGTAACTTCTAGAATTTCATAATTATTAGCTTGTAAGAAGTTTAAATCTCTAGCCAAAGTAGAAACATTGCAAGAAATATATACAATTGTTGGAATTTGCATTTCTGCAACTGTTTCCAAAAACTCTTTGTCACAACCTTTTCTAGGTGGATCAATAAATAATACATCTACATGGTAGTTCTTCCAAGACTTAATTACTGTCTCAGCTTTACCTAAAACAAATTTAGCATTTTTAATATCATTTCTACTTGCATTTGCATTGGCATCATCAATCGCTTGTTTAACTACATCTACACCAAGTACTGTCTTTGCAAAAGGCGCAACGCTTAATGCGATAGTACCTATTCCACAATATGCGTCTATGATTACTTCATCTTTTGTGAGTTCAGCATATTCTATTGCTTTCTTATATAATTCTTCTACTTGGATAGGGTTAACTTGATAGAAAGATCTGTGTGAGATATGAAAACTTGTTCCGTTAATTTCATCTTTAATGAAGTCCTCACCAAATAAAATCTTTGATTTTTTACCTAAAACTACATTTGTAACTTCAGGATTATAATTATGTATAATTGAAACAACTCTTTTGAATCTAGAAGAAATTTTCTTAATTATAATCTCTTTTCTAGGAAGTTTAGATGTAAATGTTACGATCGTAATCGATATATCATCAAACTTATGAGAATTTCTAACAATTACATGTCTGATAATCCCAGTTTTAGCTTTTTCATTGTAAGCAGGAATATTTAACTCAACGAAAATATTCTTTAAATATTTTACTATATCAGTAGTTATTTTAGGAATAATATAACACTTTTTCATATCAATAATTTCATGAGATCTACTTTTAAATAGCCCAGATATCATCTTGCCATTTACTTCACCAAAAGGAATAACTGATTTATTTCGATAATAGTAAGGATTTATCATTCCCACTGTTTCATGAACTTTTGTATCAATTTTCCCTAATTTTCTTAGTGTTTCCTTTGTACGGTACTTTTTGAAATCTAATTGCATTTGATAGTTCATATGCATTAAATTACATCCACCACATTCGTAAAAATGATCACAAATAGGTTCTTTCCTAAAAGGTGATTCACTTTGAATTTCTATTAGTCGTGCAAAACCAAAACTTTTATTAACTTTTGTAATTTTGATTTTTGCTTTTTCTCCCTTTAAAGCGTTAGCTACAAAAACAGCGAAACCCTCTATTTTACATACACCCATTCCGTCATGAGTCATGTCAACAAATTCTACATCGTAATACTCGTTCTTTTCAACCATAATACACCTTCTTGTAAGAATTGACATTTTAAATCAGGCATAAGCCCACATAACGTTATTTGGTTATTCTATATATTATATTATACCACAAATTATACATTTTTGGGGAAAAGCATTAAAACCTTTTCTACTCGCTAAAATTTCAAAAAAAATAGGACCCGAAGGTCCTAAAAAGAAGAGATTTATTCAATTACTATTTCTACAATATCACCATCTGCTGATTCAACATCAACAATTTTTCCATCTAATCCTGTATCTATCATTTCAAGAATCATATCTAAATCTAAATCCATGTCATTAATTTGATCAATCTTCATGAATCCTTTTCCACTTCTTAATGCTACTTTTGCAAATTCTAAAGGAATTTGTACATTAACTTTATCTCCATCTGCTGAAAGTACTTTGATTTTAAACATCTTGAAGCTTGGTTTACTCTTTACAACTGATACTTTTTTATCATTTACATCTAAAGCTTTTAGTAAGTCTGCACCTTCTGCTGCTGTTATTGTTTTTTTTTCAATCATTTCTAAAATTCTTAATCTATCGTCACTCATAATTTATCACCTTTCTATGGTTGATTTATTTTATTATTTTTTTATTATAATTTTACGCCATAACGTCTTTTGTTTTCTAATTCTTCAAATATGAATTTTCTTCTCTCTATTTGATCTTTCATTTCCGTGAAGAATATACTCCAATCATTCATTATAATACCTCCTATTTTATTAGATTAGCAGCTTCTAATGCAGTAATCTCGCCTTTTTCCAATTTTTTAAATATGTCTTCTTTTTTTAGTTTATCTTCCTCAGATACTTCATATCCTAAACTTCGAATTACATCATCTAGGTTTTTCTTTACTGTTGGGTATGAAATCCCTAACTCTTTTTCAATTTGTTTGATGCTTCCTTTATTTTTAATGAAAACTTCAATAAAGTATAGATGTTCTTTAGACAAGTAGTTAAATTTCGATAATTGGAATTCACCACTTATTTCAGTTCCACAGTTTACACATTTCAATTTTGTAACAATAAGATCGCTCTCACATATTGGGCAAGCCCCTATAACACTTTTAATCATATTATTCCTCCTACATAATTTTTATATCTATTTTTGCATCTTGTGAGTCTACTTGAATTGCTGTATTTTTAGAATACTTAATCATTTTTATGATTTCATTCATGTCTACGTCATCATTTTTTATAAATCTATTTGCGAATCTTAATCCAATCCTTGCAAATATAAGTGGAATGGGAATTGCAAATAATATTCTAAGAAATGTATTAAGACCTTTTCCTTCATCAGGTATCTTTACATTCATTTTAACGAAGAATGCTCTTTTACCAGGTTTACTCTTTTTAACAGGGTATAATTTATCGAGTGCATCTTGAGCTGTTAATTCATTTCTTTCTATCTGTTCTAGAATACTAATCTGATTCATTATATATCACCACCATTTAGTTAATTTTCTTAAGCTGTTTATTAACTTTCTTTAACTACACCTTAATAATATTAAATTTTGGTTCATAAGTCAAGTGTTTTTTAAAAATAAATTAATATAATTAATAAACAAATTAAAAATATCAATTTTGTAGTTAATTATATTAACAAAATTGATATTCTTTTTTATGAAAATTTATAATGATTCTAATAGTTCTTTGCACTTTTCTATATATATAAGCTTAAATTGTTTAGAACTTACAAACTCCAATACTGCCGTTGCATCTTCTTTACTATCTAGTGCAATATGTGCAAGTGCTAGATAGTATTCTAATTCATATATGTAAATTCTCTTTTTTTGTTGCGGAATCATTTCTAATAGTATTGCCTGTGCTTCTGAATAATTTTCTTCAAGAATATACTTCGG
>CAYVZR010000050.1:0-8363 GCA_964456195.1 uncultured Candidatus Izemoplasmatales bacterium
GCATTAGCCATTGCTTCTCTCATTTCCTTTGTTGGTTTTGTAACAGTATCACTTCTAAAATCAATCACAAAAATCACCTCATTTATTATTATATCACTCATATCTATATATCTATAAAAAAAGTTGGCAATTGCCAACTTTTTATTTAGTTAATTCCAAAAACATATCAATTTCTTTAACAATTACATCTAAACTACTATTCCAAAACTCTTTTGATGAAACGTCTATTCCAACAAGTAATGCAGCATCTTCAACTGACATTTGACCAGTTTTTCTAAGTAATAGATTTACTTTTTCAACAAATGGTTGTCCTTGTTCTATAAATTCAGCATAAATTCCTTTAGCAAATAACAATCCAAAAGCATATGGGAAGTTATAGAAAGAAAGGCTTCCTCTGTAATAATGTGATTTATTCAACCATGCATAAGGCATTAAGTAATTCTTATCAAGTGACGCTCCGTATGCCTCTTTTTGAGCATTAGTCATCATTTCATTTAGCATTCTAGTATTAAGTGGAGTTGTTTTTCGTTTATCGAATACTTCAGATTCAAAAATAAATCTTGATAAGATATCAACAACAACCTGTGTAGATCCTTTTAAGGATTGTTCTAAAATGAATATTTTCTCATCTTTATCAGCATCTTTTAATGCTGCATTTTTAACGATAGTCTCACAAAATGTAGAAGCTGTTTCTGCTACTGGCATTGTATAATGAGAATTAAAAGATCTTTCTTTGAATATTTGATCACCATGATATGCATGCCCTAGTTCATGAGATAATGTAATAACACTAGAGAATGATCCACTAAAGTTTGCCAATACTCTACTTTGAGATATTGGATGAATATTCGCACAGAATGCTCCTCCTCTTTTACCAGGTCTTGGAGTAAAATCTATCCATTCTTCATCAACTGCTCTTCTAGCAAGGTTTTCAAGTAAAGGACTAAATGTTCTGAAATTCTTAAAGATATATTCCATTGCTTCGTCAATTGTAAATTCTTTTGACGATTCACCTACAGGTGCAAAAATATCATAATAAGGCAATCCATTTTTATGACCAAGCATTTTTGCTTTTCTATTTAAATATTTATGGAAATGAGGTAGATAATCTCTCATAGAACTAATTAAGGCATCTAAAGTACTTCTTTTCATTCTTGAATCATATACTGCTTTATCCAACGCTGATTCAAATCCTCTTAATTCACAAAGCTCATTTACTTCACCCTTAACCCCGTTAAGTGCATAGGCAACTGCTTGTGCTATTTTAGGATAAGCAAGTAACTCTGCTTCATATGCTTTTTTTCTAACAATAGGGTCTTTATCACTGCTAAGGTTTCTAACCTCAGATAATGTGATTTCTGAACCATTATAGTCTACTTTAAGTGTTGAAGTTAACTCGCCTTGAAGTTGACCCCATGCAGTTGATCCTGTTGCTTGCATTTTTGCGATAACCATTTCTACATCATCAGCCAAAACGTGCTTTGATCCTTCAACTATTCTATTTAACATGAAAGATGCTTCACTAAGCAACTCATCTTGTTCTATAAGTTCTTTTAAGTTTGTGACTCTAGGCAACCATTTAGAAAACTTAGTACTAGATAAGGTTGTTTTCGAAGATAGTTGTTGCATTTTATTCATGTATTTTCTAGCATCTTCATTCATTGCATCTACACTTATGTTTAGCATACAAAACACAATTGAACGAGTAAATAATGAACTAAGATTTTCAGATCTAAGTAAATGATGTTTGATTTTTTCTAATGCATTTTCTGTATCATTAAATTCAGCTACTGCGTATTTGTTATTCTCATCGATTAATTTCTCAATTTTAATAATTGAACCTTGAAATTCTGGTGAATCAAAAGATGTATATAGTGCGTCTAAATTCCATTTTTTCATTTATTTGGCCTCCGTCTCTACTTTAATTCTAACATATCACGATATTATTAATATACTCAATACTGTTATTTTTGTCACAAAATAAAGAGTTGCAAATTGCAACTCTTTATTTAAGTACTCTTGTAATTATTTGATCGATTGTTGAAACAGGTACTATTTCCAATTGTTCTTGGATATCTTTTGGAATATCTTCCATATCCTTTGTATTATCAAAAGGAATCATAATTGTTTTTAATCCGCTACGATGTGCAGCTATTGATTTCTCTTTTAGCCCACCAATTGGTAATATTCTACCACGTAAAGTTATCTCACCAGTCATTCCAATATGGTGGTCAACTTTTCTATCTGTAAGCGCTGATACAATGGCTGTAGCCATAGTAACTCCAGCACTTGGACCATCCTTTGGTACAGCTCCCTCAGGAACGTGTATATGAATATCATTTTCAATGTAGAAGTCTGGACCAATATTAAATTTCTCACTATTTGATTTAACATATGATAAAGCAGCCATTGCTGATTCTTTCATTACGTCTCCTAGTTTACCTGTTAGTACAAGTTTACCAGTTCCTTTATAGTAAGTTACTTCAACAGGCAAAGTGTCTCCACCATACTGTGTATAAGCAAGTCCTGTAACTACTCCTACTTGGTCTTCTGTTTCACTTTTTGTATTTGAGAAACGAGGTTTACCAAGAAAATCTGCAACAGTATCTTTGGTAATTGAAACATTAGCTTTTTTATCTCCCAAAATAATCTTGATTGATTTTCTAACAAGTGTTCCAAATATTCTGTCTAATTGTCTAACTCCTGCTTCTCTTGTATATGATCTTATAAGTTCCATTACTGCATCATCTGATATTTTAAATTTCTTTGGATCAAGTCCATGTGTATTTAATTGTTTAGCAAGTAAATGTTCTTCTGCAATATGGAATTTTTCAATTTCAGTATAACTAGATAACTCGATAATTTCCATTCTATCACGAAGTGCAGCTGGTATATTACCAAGATAATTAGCTGTAGCTATAAACAATACTTGACTAAGGTCGTATTGTTCTTCTAAGTAATGATCACTAAATTTAGCATTTTGTTCTGGATCTAATACTTCAAGTAATGCAGCACTAGGATCTCCTTTATAATCACTACCAAGTTTATCAACTTCATCTAGTAAGAACACAGGGTTAATTACTTGTGCTTTTTTAATCCCTTGTAAGATTCTACCAGGAAGTGCTCCTAAATATGTTCTACGGTGTCCTCTAATCTCTGCTTCATCTTTTATTCCACCAAGTGATTGCTTTACAAAGCTTCTCTTTAAAGCTAGAGCTATACTTTGAGCTAGTGTTGTTTTACCAACACCTGGAGGACCTACTAAACAAAGAATTGTTTGTGGGTTTTTACCAGTTAATATCTTTACTGCTAAGTACTCAATAATTCTCTCTTTGACTTTTTCGAGTCCAAAGTGAGTTGAATCAAGTGCTTTTTCAGCTTTATTAATATCTTTTTCATCAATTGTAACTTCAAACCATGGTAAATCAATGAGAAAATCAAGATATGTTCTAATAACACCACTTTCTCCTGAAGCCGCTGGGAGAGATTGGTATCTTGAAAGTTCATACATTGCTTTTTCTTCGATATTTTTAGGCATTTTTTTAGCTATTATTTTTTTCTTAAGATTTTCAATGTCGCTTTCCTTTTTAACTTTATCTCCAAGTTCTTCTTGAATAGCACGCATCTTTTCTCTTAAATAGTATTCTTTTTGATTTTCATCAATATTCTTTTTAACAGTTTTATTTATTTCTGTTTCTATTTCACTCATATATTTTTCTTTTTCGATATCAGATAATAAGTATGTAAGTCTTTTGTTTAATGAATCAGTTTGAAGATATTTGAACTTCGAACTTTCACTAATCCTTAGACTATCAGTTACAATGTCACATAGTTTATCACTAGAAACACCCTTTTGAATAGCTTCTAAGCTATATTTAGGGTTTTTTAATATCGTTTTATTGTTTTCAAGAACTTGTTTTGCTAGCATTCTAACTAGGGCGAGCTCTTGGTCAATGTCTTCTTGAACTGTTGGCATAGTTTTGAATCTTGTGATAAAAAATGGCGTTACTTGGTCAATACTAGTTACTTCAGCACGAACAATAGGGTCAAATTTAACTTTAAAATTACCATTAGGTAATTTAATTCTCATTCCTACTTTAGCTACAACGCCATGTTTAAGTACATTTTCTGGTGTTGGTTTATCGTGCATTGGGTTTTCTTGTATTAGTAATAATACATGATTCCCATAATTTTTTTCTGCTTCAAGTAAAGCATTTCTTGATACAATACGTCCTACTTCAATTCGAAGATCTGTATGAGGAAAAGGTGCAATTCCACGAATTGCGATACTTGGTAACAATCCTTCTGTTAGTACATTTGCTTGATACATTTGAATCACCTCTTCTTATATCTCTTCTTTATATGTATATTATACCTTTGTTTTCGTTTATTATCAATCATAAAGCAAAGAGACTATTGCTTACATTTTGTTTGTTTATTATATATTAATCAGTTTGATAAATAAAGTAATACGATTAATTTTTCTATTTTACAAACTTATAAATTGCATGTGCAATTCCGTCTTCGTCATTTGAGAATGTTACAAAGTTTGCGGCTTGTTTAACAATATCTTCTGCGTTACCCATTGCTACACCCATTCCAGCATATTCAATCATCGATATATCATTATGATTATCTCCAAAAGCCATTACTTCGTCCTTTTTGAACCCGTAATATTCACAAAGCTTTGCAACAGCTCTACCTTTTGTATCTCCTATCGGTGATAAATCTAGTGCACCTTCCCAACTTTGTGCATATTCTATTGTTTTAAATTTACTTATTTTTTTAACCATTTCCTTAAATCTCTCAGGATTATCCTCAGTCAATAAGATTTTATTTGGTGAGTAATTATGCTTTATATCCGCAGCATCTTTTAATTCTACAAGATTTGGATTATAGCTTTTATTACTAGCACTGAACATCTTCTTATATATTCGTAATCTAGAATTATTTTTAGAAACTACAGCACCGTTAGTATAAAGTAAATACCCATAATTGTTTTCTTCACACATATCAACGACTTTTATAACTGTTTCTTTATCTATGGTGTTTTCATGAAGAACTTCATCCTTAAAAGGATATGCTATAACACTTCCGTTACATGATACAACAAATTCATCAATCATAAGTTCATTTGTATATTTTTTTAATAGTTCACCAGGTCTACCAGTAGCAATTACGATTCTTATTCTTTTTTCTTTTAAATAATCTAGTGCTTTTAAGTTTTCTTTACTGATTTCTTTATTACTATTTAATAATGTTCCATCCATATCAAAAACTGCTAATTTATACATAGTAGTCCTCCTTTTAGATTAATAAAAAAACACCACAGTGTGATGTTTTAATAAGTCGTTATTCAATTATTAAACTATCCACTAAGAAATCTAATGTTTTCTTGTATTCAACTTCTTGAGCTACTGCTTCATCGTTAATAGCTACTTTAACTTGGTTGATATCCATTTTATATTGAATAGCTAGTTCAGCAAGCATTGCATCTTTTTCTTCAATAGTTGCTTTGATGTCTTCCGCTTTCGAAACTGCTTGCACAACGATTCTTGTCGCAATTGATTTCTCTGCATCTTTCATTAAGTTCTTATCAAAGTCTTCTTTAGAAACACCTGTATATTGTAAGTAAGTGTCTAAGTCTAATTTATATTGTTTAGCTTGTTGTGTTACATTATCAACTAAACGATTTTTTTCTTCAATAATCATTTCTTCAGCAATTTCATATGTTGCATTTTCAACAGCTGTGTTAATTGCATAATCAATTCTTACGTTTTTATTTTTAAGTATTAATTGATCTGTTAGTTTTGTAAGAGCGTCTTCTTTAAGTTCTTCAACTGTCTTAATACCCTCTTTATCTAACTCTTTAACAAATTCATCATTTAATTCAGGTAGTTCTTTTCTTTTCATTTCGTGAAGTGTTACTTTAAATACTGCGTCTTTCCCTTTTAAATTTTCAGCTTGATAATCATCTGGGAATTTAACATCTAAATTTTTCACTTCTTCAAGTTTCATTCCAAGCATTTGAACTTCAAATCCTGGGATGAATTGTCCACTACCAATTAATAATTCATAATTTTCAGCTTTTCCACCTTCAAATGGTACAGCATCAACACTACCTTCAAAATCAAAAATTGCAGTGTCTCCATTTTCAAGAGTTCCTTCTTCTTTAAGAACTAATTCGGCATTTTGTTCAAGTAACTTAGTAATTTCTAAGTCAAGTGTTTCGGGTAATACTACATCACTTAATTTCTTAAATTTAAGTTCTTTATATTCACCTAAAGTTACAACAGGTTCAATAGCTACTTCAGCAACATATGTGAATCCTTTGCCTTTTTCTACTTTAGTAATATCAAGATCGATTTTAGGTTGTGCAACAACCTTAATATCGCTCTTTGTCACTGCATCAACATATGTTTCTTGCATGCAATGATTGATTGCTTCTTCATATAAAGACTGAACACCGTAATGTTGTTCAAAGATTGCTCTTGTTACTTTCCCTTTTCTAAATCCTTTAATTTCTACGTCGTCTTTCACTGCATTAAATGAATGTGTAAGACCAATATCAAATAATTCTTTTGTTACTTCAACTTCGATTCTAACCTTAGAACCTGATAAAATATCTACTTTTGCCATTATTATTCCTCCTATTAAAAAACACAAAGTTTATTATATCATATTAATATGATTTGTAAACTAATTAACTACATCTTTCTTAACTTATCTAAGATTTCTACCATTGCCCAAGTATCTTGTTGACAATATAGTTTTAATGAGTTTCTTGTTTCAGTTAATTCTGCTTTGTTTAGTTTATCAAATCCAGCATATGCATATACTGCTTCCATCCCATTACCTACTGCTAAATTGTTGTATGATAAATTGCTAAATAAAGGTAATACTTTTTTAATGCTAAATGATCCACTTAGGTCTTCATGATAGTAATTAATTGTTTTGGATCTATCTTCATCAAATCCAAGACTTGTGAAAAGTTTTGTATTAGTTTTTACAATATGTAATAAATCAAATAATCTGTCATTAATACTAAGTAATTTTTCGCTATATTCTGGAAACATTACAGCAAGTTCTTTGATTCTTGTTTTTTCAAATGATTCATTAAAAACAAGAACACTTCCATCATCATCTTTTATATATTCACACATTTTTTTTACAAGTTCTTCCCTTTGATCTGTTGAGTTACTTGCGAGAAACTCAAGATGATCTTTTTCTTTATCACAAACTCCAGGAGTTTTTTCAATGTGCAAACTAAATTGGAATACACTTTGAAAATATGGTCTTTCTCCTCTGAATCTTGGTAAAGGGCAAGGAAAACTCTCAAAATCCAGGTGATATATAGGGTAAGACAATGTTTCTATTGCTGATTCAATTTTCGATTTATCTAGATGTACTTTTTTAGTTTGAGCAACATATCTTTGAATACGATTATTTTTACGAGTTAACCAAGAATCAGGAATATCTTCCATTGATAAGTAACCTTCGTCTATTAAATCAAAATATTCGTGTTTTTCACCTTTTGGATCTTTAAACCCATGATGTTTATCCATATACATTAATAAACTATTCTTTTTTGGAAACTTATCGTAACATAAATCTTTATAAATACATTCTCTCATCTTTTTCAGTTGACAATGTTTACCGAGTTTTACACGTGATTCATCATCATTTAATATTCTATCAACTACGATTGATATATCATTTTCTATTTTTGATTGCATCTCTAAAGTAATTTTTGTAAGGTCAACCAGTCTTGCGATATCAGTGTTATATAGTGGTTCATCGTCGATATATTGACCATCAAAAGTGTATTCATGGTTTAATACTCCTAGGTAATATTTAGCACCCTTTAGCTCTTCCTCAATAACAAATCTTTGGAAAGCTAAATCGTAAACATAAACTCCACTACCTTCAAGTCGGTCAAATAGTTTGTTTCTTTGTTTAAGATATTTTTTATTATTAAGAAGTTCTGGATATAATTCTTCGCTAAGTTTTAGAATGCCATTATCAGCTAAATAAAATAAATTGTATCTTACTTTATCTTCTGTATATCCCATTTTCATAAATTTATTACTTGTGGTAGCTTTCGCTTCAATTATATTTACTTGAGATTCAAATTTATTATAGATATCAACGTAACACATTAAATTAAAGTTATTAAACTCTTTTAAGAATAGTTTTTGTGTCCCATATTTTATTCCATACTGTGTTTCTCCGCCAAAAAGACTCATTACTTTTCTAGCAGCTAAAACTTCCACTTTCTCAAAATATGGCATCATTGTTTCTAAATGAGTAAGGTCTGGTTCTAAAAAGTCATCTTCAAAAACACTATCATTTGCTTGTTCTAA
>CAYVZR010000051.1:0-8324 GCA_964456195.1 uncultured Candidatus Izemoplasmatales bacterium
GGGCGGAGAGGATCGAACTCCCGTAGACGGTGTTGGAGACCGCTGCATAACCATTTTGCTACGCCCCTAAAATATGAAATAATGAAAATGTATAAATGGTGGAGGGGGACGGATTCGAACCGCCGAACCCTAAGGAACAGAGTTACAGTCTGTCGCGTTTAGCCTCTTCGCTACCCCTCCAACTTTGCGACTATAAACCCTTACTTTTTTAGCGCTATTTCATTATAGCAAAGTCATTTTATAAAAGCAACTATAATAGGACAAAAAAGAAAAGAGGATTAGGAATCCTCTTTTATAATACTACATCATATCCCTTTGATTTTATAATATCTAGTACTTCTTTTTCTGATTTATCCTTAAGATCAACTTCTACTATCTTAGTAGTTAAATCTATCTTAACATCATCAAATCCACTCTCATTCAGTGCTTTTCTGATTGTCATTTCACAATGTCCACATGTCATATTTGTAACATTTACTTTCATTTTTACACCTCCTTCACTTGTAAATTCAGGTAATTTATATCCTTTAAGTCTTAATGCATTTAAGACTACCATTATTGATGAAAATGCCATAGCTGCTGCCGCTACTACCATACTTAGTCTTCCAGTTGCGGCCATTGGAATGGCAATTATATTATACGAGAACGCCCATCCAAAATTTTGATAGATATTTCTAAGTGTTGCCTTTGACATATCAATTGCCTTTATTACTAACCCAAGATCATTACTCATTAATGTTACATCTGATGAATCAATTGCAATGTCTGTTCCATGTCCCATGGCAAATCCTACATCAGCAAGTTTCAAGGCAGGAGCATCATTTATTCCATCTCCTACAAAAGCAACTACTTTTCCTGATTTTTGTATTTCTTCAACAATCTTAGCTTTTTCATGAGGTAAGACACTTGCATATACTTTTTCAATTCCAAGTTCTTTGGCAATTGCATTTGCTACTACAGGGTTATCACCAGTAATCATATATGGTTCTAACCCGCGTTTTTTCATTTCTTTGATAACTGATTTAGATGTGTCTTTAATCTCGTCTCTAACAGCATACATTGCTTCTATAGAGTTATCTATTACAACGAAGTTAGTTGTTTTAGCTTCATTTAATAATCTGTTATATTCTAAATCGTATTTGCTATAATCAATATTAAGATCTTCTAATATTTTTACTGATCCTATATATATTGATTTATTATTTACCGTTGCTTTAATTCCTTTTCCTTCTAATACTAAGAAATCACTTACTACAAGCGAATTAGCTTTTAGGCTTTCTCCATATTCTTTTACAGCCTGGCTAATTGGATGCGTTGATTCTTTTTCAATACTATATACAATATCTAATACTTCACTATTACCTGTAAAATCAGTTACTACTGGTTTACCAATGGTAAGTGTTCCTGTTTTATCAAAAGCAATAGCTTGAATCTTATTAGCTAGTTCGAAGAACTCTCCACCTTTATATAAAATATGATTTTGAGCTGCTTTACCATTACCTACTAAGATACTTGTTGGAGTTGCGAGTCCAAGGGCACAAGGACAACTAATAACTAAAATAGCTACTGTTCTTTCAAAAGCTATATTAAAATCAAAGCCCAGTACAGCAAACTGTATTATAAAATTTATGATAGCTATCGATACTACTATAGGTACAAAGTAAGATGCGATAACATCTGCAGTTCTTTGAATAGGAGGTTTTGCTGCACTGGCTTCTTCTACCGTAGAAATGATTTGACTTAATAATGTGTCACTACCAATGCGTGATGCCTTGATAGTTATTTTTTCTCTTAAATTAATTGTAGCTCCAATTACATTTGAATATTTTTCTTTTTTAACTGGAATACTTTCTCCAGTTATCATAGATTCATTTACATAACTTGTTCCTTGTACCACTATTCCGTCTATTGGAATTTTCTCATTAGCAAGTACTATAATATGATCTCCAAGTAATACTTCATCAATATCAACCATAGATTCAATTCCATCTTTAATAACTCTTGCTTCTTTAGCCCCTAGATTTACAAGTTCTACTAAAGCATCTGTTGTTCTTTCTTTGGCGATATGTTCAATATAATTTCCAATTAACACCATAGTGATAATAAGAGCACTTATTTCAAAGTAATAAATTGGATGCATTTGTGTTTCAATAAATAAATGATTGATTAATAAATATAGACTATATAGATAGGCACTAGATGTACCTAAAACAACTAAGATGTCCATTCCTAGTACTTTCTTTCTAATACTGTTATATGCACCTAAATAAAATCTTCTACCAACATAGAATTGTACTACTCCCGATATTCCTAATTGGAATATCCCATCTTTAAATAGGCTTGGTACATAAACAAAATCAAACCATTTTAGATGTCCAAACATTGCCCAGAGTAATGGAATACTAAAAATAAGAGAGATAGCTAATTCCTTTTTCATCTTAAGTCTTAGTTTTTTATTATCTTCAAGTGATTCTTCTAGTACAGGATCATATCCTGCACTTTTTACTATCTCAGCAATCTCTACTAAATTATATATTGATTCATCATATTCAAATAAAACTTTTCCAGCACCAACGTTTACTTTTGCACTTATACTTTCGTAGTTATCAAAAGTGTTGGTGATTGTCATTGCACACATAGCGCAAGTCATCCCATCAACACGCATTGATTTTTTAATCATCTAGTTCACCTCGTTTTTAAAGACATTACATACATAAATGTTGTTATCTTTAACTTCTTCATGTTTCATAAATACTTTATGATCTTTTATTAAAATTGCTTCATTCATTTTTATATTATTGATATGTTCTATTAAGAACTTATTGTCTAAGAAATCTTGTGATAGAAAATAAAAAGCTCTTTGCTTTTCTCTTCTAACATCAACTATTCCTGATTCTTTTAAACTTATTAGATTCTTGGAAATATTAGCTTGTCTAATATTAGTAATCTCTTCTAGCTCGCAAACACATAGTTCATTTTCTAGCAACAGA
The DNA here is from genome assembly GCA_964456195.1 of uncultured Candidatus Izemoplasmatales bacterium. Classification (GTDB taxonomy): domain Bacteria; phylum Bacillota_I; class Bacilli_A; order Izemoplasmatales; family Izemoplasmataceae; genus JAFGXW01. Next base: position 2,991 of record CAYVZR010000051.1, read on the forward strand.
CTAACTAATCTTAGTTTTGTGTTATTACTTATACTTTTTAAAAATAATAGACTTTTCATATAATTCACCTTCTTGAGTATATAATACAATTACCTTATATTCCGTACAAGGAATATGCTTGTATTATAAATATGCCTATCTAATTAGAATTATATTGATTGACAACTTATAACATTGTTTGTATACTAACTATTAGTTGATTATAGACAAGAAAATATTTTTATCATATAATAAAGTTAGTATGGAGGTATCTATATGGAAATTATTAAAAAGTATTCAGAAATAAATAAGATTATTAATAAGAAATTGGTTATGTTAATTGCTAAATCTCATACATGTTCATCATGCCTTGCAATTGAGAAAACTCTTGAATCACATTTAAAACACTATGATGATATTGAAAAATATGCTATTTACGTTGACGATATTGAAAAATTCAGAGGAGACTACTTGATTTTCAGTGTTCCTACTGTAATTATTTTTAATGAAAGTAAAGAATTACTTAGGGAATCTAGATATATAAACTATGATAAAATTGATCGTTTAATTCAAATGTTTAACAACTAAAAAGCCAGACAATTATGTCTGACTTTTTTATTTATACTGTTCTCTATTTTAGGATGACTTAATCAAAATTATGACTTAATCAAAATATTTATTATCAATTAATTTCCAATTATAGTATACTGTGTAAGAGGTGATTACATGAGAATTGCATTAATTGCACATAATAAATTGAAACCAGAAATGATTCGTTTTTGTCAAAAACATGAAGGGATATTACGTAACCATCAATTGTTCGCAACAGGTACTACTGGGCACAAAATCATGGAAAATACAGAATTAATTATACATTGTTTTAAATCCGGGCCTCTAGGAGGAGACCAAGAAGTAGGTGCTAAGGTAGCAAACGGAGATATTGATTTAATATTATTCTTTAGAGATCCTTTAACTGCTCAACCTCATGAACCTGATGTTTCAGCGTTATTTAGATTAAGTGATGTATATAAGATTCCTTTAGCTTCAAATGTTAATACAGCAGAAATGTTCTTTCAAACATTAAAATAGAAAAAGGTGCAATTGCACCTTTTTAAATATCTTGTTTTTTAAATCTAAGTATTGATAATGTCATAAATATTGCAGAAATAATCAATGTAACAACAACATTCCATATAATGTCAGATATAACAAACGAGTCTGTCAATAATTCCATAATGTTCGTTATGATTAATCCCGGAAGGAATTTAAATACTCCAACATTGAATAATGCCAGTAATCCAAAGAGCATCATTCCACCGAATGTGATCACTACAGCTAGAATATATGATTTAGAGTGTGTAGATGCAAACATTGATAATGACAATATGTATATAATATACACAAAGTAAAGCAATGTTCCATAAAACAGTCCTAGCATATCAACTTCATCAAATAAGAAGAATGTATAATACCCGAATACTAAATAACCTATAAACAAAGAAACAAGTATCAAAGTACCTAAAGATACAAATTTTGAGATGATATATTTTGTTCTACTAATCGGTTTACTTAATACAAGAGGTAGTAAACCTTTTGTTTTATCTCTAACAAACATTCCAACAGCAATAAAGATAATTACATATAAATATATTTCATATATATTACCAAAATACTGAGAATAACTATCAAATACTGTAGGTTCTCCAAACGCCATTACAATTCCAGAACCTTCAAGAGCAAATTTCAATAGATCATTTAGATATTTAGCACTTAATGGTGATGTGATTGCCACTAAGATTAAGACAACAGGGAAAATAATAAATTTAGATGTTTTAAGTAAATAGTAGAAGTCGTATTTAAGAAGTTTTTTCATTTGTTAACCTTATGAAAATATCTTCTAAACTGGTTTTTACTTTTTTATACTCTACTATTTTCTCATCTAATTCTATTAGTTTCTTTAATAAGGTATTTGAATCCATATCCCCGTTTAATTTACAGATAATACCATTGTTACTTATTTTTACATCTTTTAGCAATTCCTTTGATAACACTTTTTTCATGACTTTCTTTGGGTCATTTTCAGTTTCAATATACAATTTATTTGCATAAAAAGCTGATTGAATATCTTCAACACTACTTTCGTACAGCAAAACTCCTTCATCTAATATTCCTATTCTATCACATACTCTTTCTACATCATCTAAGATGTGAGTAGAATAAAAGATTGTTTTACTTCCCTTTAATTTGTAAATGATGTTCATTACATCATTTCTTCCAATTGGATCTAGAGCGCTTGTAGGCTCATCCATAATCAAGATTTCCGGATCATGAAGCAATGCTTGAGCTATAGCTAATCGTTGTTTCATGCCTCGAGAGTACGAACTAATTCTTTTATTTGAATTAGGAAGAGTAACAAATTCTAAGACTTCCTTAATTCTGTCTTTTATTTTTTCTTTAGGTAATCCAAATATCTCTGAAGTGTACAAGAGATAATCTCTAGCTCTCATGTATCCAGGAAAAACAGGTACGTCTGGAACGTACCCTATTTTTGATTTATAGTTTTGATCTTTAAATTCTATTATTTCTTCATCAATGAATATTTCACCACTATCTCTTTTTATTAGAGATAATAAAAGACTAATTGTTGTGGTTTTTCCAGCACCGTTTTTACCAATAAAGCCATATACTTCGCCTTTTTTGATAGAAAGGTTTAGTTTATTTAAAACAACAGTTCCATTGTATGATTTTACTAAGTCGGTTGTTTTTATTACTTCCATTATTCATCTCTCCCAAATATGAAATAAATAACCCAACCATAATTAATTAAAACTGAAACTAACAGCCATATTATTTTATTTCCACCTTTAACAACTCTATCTTGTTTAAGAATATCAATAATAGCATATATTTTAAAAGCAACATCTATCAGTACTATTGGAATAAGTAATGGTAAAATATCTTTTAACGTATCAACAAGTTCAACCACTAATCATCACCTATATTCCTTCTCTTGTATTAATTCTATCCACACGTCCATTATAGCCTTGAACGCCTGAAATCAAATATAAAATACCTGTAACTGTATTAGAGATAATGTTAAGTCCACCCCAAATAGCTTGATATAAATATACTTTCTTTGCTTGTTTTTCATTAAAAGAACCATTAATCAGTTTTGTAAAAAGAATTAAATTAATTATAAAGATTGGTATAAGGATAATTACCATAACTAATAAAAATGTATTCAAAAATCCCATCATCCACTCAAATATTTCAAGGTCTTCCACTGACATATCATTTAACATTGAATCATATCCTGGAATATTTTCAACAAATCTAATCAAAATTGCAAATAGTCCTAAAGACAATACACCGATTCCTTCTAACACTAATCCAATTATTGTTATAATTTTGGGAGTTGGTTGCATTACATGCATAATTATTCCTCCTTTATGAATAAATCGCTCTACTCAAATATTACTGCAGTTCCATAGGCAATAATTTCCGCTGCTCCACCCATTACTGCAGAAGTTTGAAGTCTAAATCCAATAACACCATTAGCTCCAAGAGCCTCAGCATCTTTTAATAATCTTTCAGTAGCAATTTGTCTTGCGTCATTCATCATTTCTGTGTAACTGTTAATTTCTCCACCTATCAAACTTTTGAATCCTGCTAAAATATCTTTACCAACATTTTTAGTTTGAACAGTTGATCCTTTAACATATCCTAATACATCAATTACTTTCTTACCTGGTACATCGTTTATTGTGAATAAATCTTTTCTTGTAATCATTTTTTAAATCTCCTTTCAAAATAACTATAACTAATTGTACATCATAATACCCATAAATACAAGAAAATTATTTTAAATTATTTTTTATCAGAAAAAATTCATAACATTTAATCCTATTCTTATTTTAATCAAAACTATAGAAATTTCAACTAAGATATTTTTAAGTACATAATGATATATTATTTATATTTCATAAATTTATTTCCGTGATATAATAATAATTGAAGATAAAATGAAAGGAATGATAAATTATGGCAAAACTAGAAATATTAAAAAAATATGCAAAACTAGTTGTAGAGGTTGGTGCTAATGTTCAAATGGGACAATTAGTAGCTGTAAACTCTTCTACTGAAACAAGAGAATTAGCTAGATTATTAGTTGAAGCGGCTTACAAAGCTGGAGCAAAAAGAGTAGTTGTAGAGTGGAACGATGATTATGTTTCTCGTTTCGGATTCGATAGTATGAGTATTGGGACTCTTCAAGATATCCCTCAATATATTATTGACAAGTATCAATATTTTGTTGATCAAGGAGGTTGTGTAATCAGTATTGCTTCGCCAGTTCCTGGATTAAATGCAGGATTAGATCCCAAGAAAATGCAAGCTTCAGGAATTGCTCAAAGTAAAGCTTTAAGTTTTTTCCGTGATCATATGATGGGTAACCGCAGCCAATGGACAGTAATAGCTGCACCTAATGCAGTATGGGCTAAAAAAGTATTCCCAAAATTGAACGATGAAGAAGCTGTTGAAGCTCTATGGGATGCTATCTTAGTTGCATCAAGAGTTACAGAAACAAATAACCCTATTGAAGAATGGGCAGAACATAACGAACGTTTGTTAACTCATAATAAAATATTAAATAGTTACCAGTTTGATACATTACATTTCGAAAATAGTTTAGGTACAAACCTTACTGTTAAATTAGTAGATGATCATGTTTGGGCTGGCGGAGGAGAAAACTCAGCTAAAGGAATTTACTTTAATCCTAATATCCCAACAGAAGAAAACTTCACAATGCCTCATAAGTTTGGTGTAAATGGTAAAGTGGTTGCTACAAAACCATTAAATTATCAAGGAAATTTAATCGAAGATTTTTGGATTGAGTTTAAAGATGGAAAAGTAGTAAATTATGATGCTAAAAAACAAAAAGCAACTCTGAAAAATCTAGTTGAGTTAGATGAAGGAAGTTCATACTTAGGTGAAGTTGCACTTATTAGTTATGATTCACCAATCTCAAACTCGAATATATTATTCTTAAATACACTATTTGATGAAAACGCAAGTTGTCATTTAGCATTAGGTCGTGCTTACCCTATGAATGTAAAGGGTGGAAACGATATGACTCCAGAACAATTAGAAAAAGTTGGATACAATATGTCAATGGCACATTCAGACTTTATGTTTGGTAGCAAAGATTTAAGTGTAGTTGGTACAACAAAAGCCGGAAAACAAGTAACTATCTTTAAAAATGGAGATTTTGTAGTTTAATATTAAAAAGACAACCTAGGTTGTCTCAGACTGTTGACAAAAGACAATCATGAATTTGGTTGTCTTTTTATATACAAT
>CAYVZR010000052.1:0-8282 GCA_964456195.1 uncultured Candidatus Izemoplasmatales bacterium
GCCCTAAGACTTCATGATTTGAAATATTTAGTGCATGAAACGACTGAAAATCCATGACTCGCTAACTTTTTGTGTATTTAGCATAAAGAACAACGAGTTGTATCACAGTTAATCATCTTGTATATCTAAATACAATGTTATATTCACAAACCTCTAACATCAATTGAACATAAATAAAAGACCGAAATAACATTTCTTTCCTAGTTGTTATACGGTCTTTTCTTATAGATAGATATTTTAATATGATTGTTTTGTTAACAAAGGAATCAGGTATTGTCCATCGATATCGCCTTCCATCAATAGTTCAGCGACAGGGACATACTCACGGTTTTCTCGCATGAAGAGAATATGATCTTGTAAGCACCCGCTTGCACTGTATGAATACTCTGTGCCATCGATGATAAATGTTTCGCTGCTGTTCTGATCACATTCACCTCCGGCATAGACATAGATGACTTTGTTATTGATATGAAAATCGAGCCAGTAATAATCAGCTTCTTCAGATGATATCTCTTCAGGATACCTTTGTAGTTGTTCTAGTTCAGGTATAAGAGATTCCAATGAAATCAAACCTTGCCCAAGAGCATTTTGTAGATAGATATATTCGTCGTCCTTTTTGATAAAAAACGTCATATCCGCACTACATCCATAAAAGGAGAAACCATAGTTGTAAGTTTTTCCACTATAATAGACATCTTCATAATACGTGTTACAAAACACGCCTTTGTGTTCGTATTCATAAATGTCGTATCCGTCAACCTTATCATTACTAATGATATGATAATTTTCAGGCGAATATGACGCACAGGAAATTAATAGAAGAAGTAATACTAGAGATAGCAGGATCTTTTTCATAATAACACCCCCTTTACAAACATAGTATACTCTAGCTGAGATAAGAATGCCATTTCAATCTCAAAAAGACATGAAGAATCAATAAAGGATAAGAATTCTTAGCCTTTATTGCATTTTTTGCTTAACTGCGATATACCGAGTTGTATCATATACATAGCTTTTTTGGACTCCAAAACCTATATTCCGAAAGTTTTTGTGTATGAAACGACTGAAAATCCATAACTCTTATAGATGCATTTTAGGACTCCAAATCCAAGAGACAATATAGAAGTCATTTACTGGCTTCTTTTTTTATGATAAAATTATGTTTGAGTGAGGTGTTGTTATGAAAAACCATGACATAAAGTATGGAATGTTTATATTAATGTGTAAAACATTGAACAAAGACTTCAATATCACGCCAATTCTATTTGGTTCTTTAGGGCTTGAAGTGCTAAGTGGATACGATTTCAATGCCGATGATATAGATGTCTTAATTCCTAGAATCTATTTAGAGGAAAACTGGAATTTGATTAGAATTACTGTTGAGAGTTTAGGTTATCGATTTAAGGATTTGCACGAACATGAATTTATTAAAAATAATGTAAAATTAGCTTTTGGAATAGAAGAGAGTTTGTTGGATTTTGCTAATATTGATTGGAGAAAACTGAAAATCATAAATGATTTTGGTGCAAAATACAAACTCCTTAACTACTCTGAATATTTAATGGTATATAAACAATCTTATCAAGACAGCTACAGAAGAGATAAGAATAATGGTAAAGATCTAAGTAAAATTGAATATTTGGAAAAACTTGTCAGTAAGCACTAATAAATGCATTTTGGGTCTCAAAACCGTTAGTACGGGTCCAAATCCTATCACTCTGCCAACAAAGAAATAAAAAAAGCCATTTTTGACTTCACATTATTTGTTAAATTGCAAATTTTATTAAAAGACCCTTATGCATTGAAAGAGCATTGTGCAAGTAGTATAATTCTATTGAGAGGTGGGAAAATAATGAACAATAAAATCATCAAAGAAGAAAACATTCTTAGAGCTGGAAAAGATTTAGAAATTACTAATCAAATTATAAATACTGATTACACTTACAAAAGCACTAGAGAAAATGTAATTGGTTTTATTTATGAGGTAAAAGGAAGATATTCTTCTTTAATCAATAATTTTCAGGCCGAATTGGAAAGAAATTATGAACAAGTAACGATTTACGGAGTAATGAAAGATTTTTTGTATGATATGGAAAAAATAAGAAAAGATATAAATTTAATAAAAGGGAAGTTAGAAACTTTTATTGTTAATAGTGGATATGATTATACGTACAATAATAAAACGAATGAAATCGTAGTTAATAATTTAAATGTTAATGAGAATAAAAAAAGTAATAAAATAGATTTTGAAGTAAATTTAAAGAATATATTTTCTATTATTGAAGAGAATACAAGTATTTCACAAGAAGAAATTGAAGAAATAATATCTAAACTAAATAGTATTGAAGAAATAGTGAAAGATGATAATCTTAAGAAGCCAAAAAAATGGCAAAAAATAAAGGAAATAGGAAAATATATTTTAGACAAAGGCATTGATATTAGTGCTGTAGTTTTTCCATATATTTTAGATGTAATGAAAAAAATCTGATTTAATTTATTCTGAAATACTCCATATGGAGTATTTCTTTATTTAGGTGAAGATATTTTCAGAATGTTTTAGCGCATGAAACGACTAGAAATCAATGACTTGCTAACTTTCTGTTTTTTTAACATAGAGAGCGATGTGACGTGCAATAAGTAATTATAAATAATAACATGCAGATTATAACAAAGGGCTTTAATATATTTCGTGTAAATGGTAATTTATTAGGTAAGAAAGATTAAAAAAAATAATGAGGAATGGTAAATATTTATGACAGAAAAACAGATAGAATCATTTACTAATTCAATAATTAAACTAAGCAAAAAAATTAAAGGTGTTTCAGTAATAATTACGGATAGAGATAAAACGGTTTTTGAATATTATCATGGCGTTATTGATGGTAAAGGTACTAAAAATGATAATAAAAAAATGATGATGATTGGTTCAAACACAAAACTACTAACAACGATTGCGATAATGCAATTTATTGAACAAGGAAAGTTAAGTTTAGAAGATGATATTCAAACTCATCTACCAGAAGTTAAGATTCCTTCTAGATTTACTTATGATGCTATAACAATTAAACAATTACTAATGCATCGTAGTGGTATATCAGGAGATGATTTTTCATGTGAGTTGGATCCAACAAAAACATTGAAGGATATCATCCCCACTGTTAATAACTCATATATGGTTTCTGTTCCGGGAACAATGTATGCATATAGTAATTTAGGCTTTGGTCTTTTAGGCCTTTTAATCGAGAAACTTTCAAATACAACTTACATAGATTATATCTATGAGAATGTGACTAAACCTTTGGAAATGGATATGAAAATCCTTCCGACAAAAGAAGGTAAAGAAAAATACAAAAATGTAATTTCTCAATCATTCAATAAAAAAGGTGAAGTTGTTATTGATCCGCTTTCAGCTATTTTATCTGCGGGAAGTAATACTTATGCGACAGCTGATGATTTAGCTAAGTTGCTAAGATTATATATGAATCCGGAAAAGCAGTCAGTTTTAAAACAGGAAACATTAGAAAAAGTTCTAACTATGATTGATGGTCCATTGTACGAAGATAAAGAAGAACGACATGGTCTTGGAATAATCTTTAACTGTAAAAATTATGAATTAGAAGCTATTGGAGAGATTATTGAACATGGTGGTTCTACAATCTACCACAATAGTACATTTCAGTTTGCACCTAAATTAGGAATTGGTATTGCTGTCATGACAAACACAGAAAAAGGTGCATCAAAAGCTAATAAAATTACAAATAAGTTATTTGCTGATTACATAAAATTATTAGGAATAGAAATTTCAATGCTTGATAAAACATGTCCTCAAACTGAAGTAGATTTAAAAAAATATGAGAATACGTTTGTTGCAGGTGGAATGTTAGCGGATTTTAAATACACTAAAAGAAATCGTTTAGTTGCAAAAATTGGAATTGTAAAATTTTATATGACATTAAGACAAGACGATTACTTCGATCTTCATCCAATAGGTATATCTAAATTAAAGATGTTTTCTAAAATGTTAAAAAATATAAAAGTAAAGATAAAAGAATTACATGGTGAGACAGTTGTCTACATTAAATCTTACCATGAATTTTATAGCACTGTAAATCTTATTGCTGTTCTATATAAAAAACAAAAAGATGTATCTAGATATGAATATTTGGTAGGAGAATATGAATTAACAGAAGCTACTAAACAATGTAGTGTATTTTTCACCAAAGGGTCATTTAAGATTAAAGAAAACAAATTACTATTTGTAAGTAAGTCGGACGGATCAAAATCAACTTTCTATTTAGAGGGTATTGATGATAATACATTGCTTATTCAGGGTATAGGGCGTGGTACTAGGGAGACTGTAATTTTTACTAAAGATAACAATGAAATCATTGGAACGTTTCTAGGTGCGCAATTTAAGAAAGTGTCTTAAATTAATTCACCATAAATAGTAAATTTAAACACAAGGAATGATTTCTGTATTCAATAGGAGTCATTTCTTTTAGTTTAGTTATTGCAGTAATTAATTGATTCAATCAATCCTTAACTAAAGATTCCGTTACTTTGTTTAATTTATAAGAGATTCATAATAATTTGCAACATCGACATATTTGTTACATGAAACGATTGAAAATTTATTTGTTGGAATTTCATTAGTAATATATGAAAAAAATGTACTGAATTCAGTACATTTTTCTATTAATTAGGTTTAGTGTATCTTGACAGTGCTATATTTTCAAGGATTAATGAATCTAAAGCAATCAATTCCAAAAATATAATAAAGTAGTTTGCATATAGAGTTCCGAAATAATAACCATCTGCTGGACTTAAGTTACTAGGATATTTCTTAAAGTAAAAATACAGTACGTCTATAAATATTGGAAAGCGAAGCATATAAACTCCTCCAAGAATAAGAAGGACAACACCTGCTCCCTTTTTGAAGATTGCTTTTTTTACTGAGACAAGACTGAAACCAAATATAAGAATGCCAGAAAACATTGTTATAATACTGCTTACAATTGAAACATCTGGATATGCATTGAGACGTATTAAATCCATTAATGCGTTTAAAACCAATAATCCACTAACAGCTTGAACAAATCCATTATACTTTCCTTCAAAATAAATAATTATTGCTATCACAACGGTAACTAACAAATTGAATGAAAGATAGTACAAACGATAATCTATCTCTAATATTGTGTTTGATCTAAACAATTGGTACAAATGCGGTTGTATTGCAAAATGAATAATCAATAATGCAATTATTATAAATACCGGGTATCGTAATCTTCTAATCATTCTATCTCACTCTCTACTACCTATAGGTAAATACACTATTTCTTATTTCTTTATATTTGTATCGTGGTAAAACATTATGTATTTAGTATATCATGAATTTGTGTCATCTACTTTGATTTTTTTGCTAGTTTTTAGGGGATTTCTTAACTCTCTTATATATATCAGTATTTTCCTGAATCTAATTTATTTACATATAATTAAAAGTTGCAATTAAGAAGTTTTACAACGAGTCGTATCATATACATAACTTTTTTGGACTCCAAAACCTTTATTCAGAAAGTTTCTTGTGCATGTAACGACTGAAAATCTATCTGTCGAAGGTTCAATTCCCCTCCGAATCATAATATGGAACAAAATAAAGCCTTTTTAAGGGCTTTTTTTATACAAGCGGAACTTGACTCAATTCTGAGTGTTTTTGGTAGTATTTATTATGTGTTTATTATATAATTGGTAGTAAGTCATAAGTATGAACTACGGAAATATAATAAGAAATTTAAGAAAACAAAACGCATATTCTCAAATAGAAACTTTCTTATCTCTTAGTTCAATTGTTACTGCAGTAGCAACATATTTTACATTACCACATTATATTGAGTATCAAGAATATTATGGACTTATACTATATAAATCACTAAAGGAAAAGAAGAAAATATATGTTTCAAAATATCTGTCTAAACATATAAAGTGAAGAAGCTTATCTGGAATTAGGCTAATTAAATAATTATTTTATAGAATTTATAATATATTGGAGGTTGTGAGTTTGAAAAAATTTCTTTTTTTAATATTATTAGGACTTAGTATAATAACTGTGTACTCAGGAGTCGTTCAAGTACAAGCGTCTGTAGTTGAAGAATCTAATGAAATTATACCTCGTCAAAACGCTAGTCTTGAAATTAATGAAATAGACCATATGACAAATGTGGTCATATTTATTCGTTTTCAAGATGAAGCATCTTATGAAGCTCCGTATATTTTTTCATTTTATGAAAACATGTTTAATGGAACTGACGTTGTCAGTCTAAGAAACTATTTCTTAGAAGTTTCGTATGGACAAATGGATATTACCTCTGTTTTCGCTACAACAAATCAGGAAATCGTCTATTATGTCGATTCTGAAGATAGAAGTTACTATGAAGAATATGATGCTGTTACGAATCCTAATGGCATTACCGACGAGAATTCAACTTTCCGCGAACATGAATTGTTGAAGCGCGCGATTGATTATGTTGAAACGAATAATCTTATTGATGATTCCATTGATCTTGATGTTAATGCTGATGGTGAGATAGACAGCATTTCATTTCTTGTGTCGGGAGAAGATCAAGGATGGAATTCTCTGTTATGGCCGCATAAATGGAGTTTATACACTTTTTATGATTATTCATTAGGTGAATTCAAAGTGGATGCACCAACAATCAATAATTTAAACGCATACACGTATACGTTTGAATTGTTGGGTAATACTAAAAATTATGATTATGCTGTAAAAGTTGCAATATTAGCTCACGAAACATTTCATTTGATTAGTTCTCCAGACTTATATCATTACTATGATTATTCCTGGATTGATTCGATTGGTTATTGGGGCTTGATGTCATCCGTCAGCTCAATTCCAAATCATATGTTAGGATATATGAAAGAAACCTATGGAAATTGGATTCAAAGTGTTGATGAAATAACAGCAAGTGGAACATATACGTTATATCCACTCCAAGACTCAGCGGATAATCTGTATCGGATTAATACAGGATATTCAAACGAATATGTGTACTTAGAATATCGAGATAATGCAGGACTATATGAATCTAATTTGCCTTCCTCAGGATTATTAGTTTATCGTGTTGATGGAGATTATGAAAATGGTAATGTAGATGGATACTATGATTCTGAAGGAAATCCTCAAGATGAAGTGTTCATATTTAGACCCGGTATTACGGATATAATCCCACCTATCACATTTGAGGATTCTGATAATGAGTTCATAGATGAAGACGGAGATATTTCAAAAGCCGCTTTATCTGATTCTAATCTTTATGATGAGATGGGAAATGACACTTCTATTTCAATGTTCTACAGTGATGGATCATTGATGGATTTGAAAATATATAATGTTGTTGAACATGATGGGTATATTACATTTGATGTATATATTCCACCAATTATTACGTTGCAATCCAATATTTCTCTAGATGGTTTACAAAATCTATATTTAGTGGATGCACCTGGATTAAATTACTATGTTGATATTTCGAATATTCCTGTGGATGGAATAGCTTATTATACACTTGATGGAACAACGCCTAATTTAAGTTCAGCCGTTTATACAAGTAATCCGATTGAGATTACAGCCCTAAATAATCAAATTACAACCGCTATATATGTTGACGGTGAACTGATGAGTGTTGTTACTAAAAGTTATCAGTTTGCAAGTACAATAGAATCAGAACATTTCCCTTATGGAAACGAGGTTGTATTAAATTGGTATATTCATTTGAATCAAGCGACTGACTATGATTTAATATTTGATAGTTTTTTTGAACTTGAGATCGACTATGATTTTTTATCTATTACTGATGGAACAGCAACAACCAAATATACCGGTATAGAGTTGCAAGGGCAAACACTAGCTTACAATAATAATGGATTATTGATTCAATTTATTTCAGATTTGTACGAAGATAATTACTATGGGTTTATTAGCACAGTGTTCGTTCATGACTCCGTTTCATTTGATTTAGTTGGTAACTCTGAAATAGACTTAGAAGTGTTTGACACATATGAAGATGCTGGATATTCTTTAACAGGAACATCGAGTGCTGAATATTATGTACAATTCACTGGTTCAGTTGATTCAGATAACCTTGGTGATTATACCATTGAATATTTACTGTATAATTCATTAGATATATTGGTTAATACTATTACAAGAACGATTCATGTTATTGATACAGAAGCTCCTGAAATTACATTAACAGGAGATTCAA
>CAYVZR010000053.1:0-8249 GCA_964456195.1 uncultured Candidatus Izemoplasmatales bacterium
ATGTTGGTCATGTTCATAAAAACATTTTGAAATGGATAAATAGTATTGAAAAAAATACTATCAATTCAAATACGAAAGTCTATATCTTTTTAACATGGCTTGGCAGAGGGAACTCTGACAAGGTTGCTATAAAGGAAGTTAAGAATTTATTGAGAAAGAAAGGCATAAATCTTGAGGATGACTATATGAAATGCCTAGGTAAAAGTTTTGGATTGATAAGATATTCTCATCCAAATGAAGAAGAATATAAAAATGTCTTGTTATGGGCAAACAAACTATAGGAATAGTATATTTTTTTCTAAAGAATTAAATTTATAGTAAATGTACCATTATTCTTCGTGATTAATCAATCGCATAGGTATCTTGATTAAAAGCATACAAATGTCCGGAATCAATCTACAAGTTTTCAGAATTACAATGCTTTTAAAATTAAAAAAAGGTCCGATGCACCTTTTTTTATTACTTTGTTTTTGATATAATCATCCTAGGAAGTGATATTATGGACAACAAGACTTTAGGAAACCACATCTCATCAGGGTTTATGAAATTTATACCGTTTATTATTGTTTATTCTGTACTACTTGCCCTGGGATCATTTGATTGGGGATTGTCTTCGTTTTTTAATACTGGTTCTGAATATTTTTATTATGTACTGATTCCTGTTTTATCAGGATTACTTGCATTCTCGATAAGTGGGTATAAATCTGTTGTATTTGCTGTAGTTTTAGGGGCGATATCAGATTATTTAGGAATGGGATTTTTAGGAGCGTTATTTGTAGGATTAAGTATGGGGTATTTGATTCGTTATATGGAAACGTTGTTTTCAATTCAAAATGAACGATGGAGCAATGTGATAAAAGCAGTAGTATCTCCACTTATTATTTCAGTAGTAATTGGTGTTATATTATGGTTTGTAGTTGCGCCACCAGTTGCCTATGGATTAAATGCTTTAACGGATTTACTTCTAAATCTTCAACAAGGTAGTACGATTGTATTAGTCATGGTTCTAGGAGCATTGACAGCAGCAGATTTAGGTGGACCATTAAATAAAACATCATATGCTTTTTCTCTGGGTGCTTTTCTCGAAGGATTATATCATATAACTGGACCAGCGGTTATTGCAGTAAGTATTCCACCACTTAGTGTTGCATTAGTGGCATATGTATTTCCAAAGTTCTTCACTAAAAAAGAGGTTGATCAAAGAAGAAGAACATTTATTTTAGGGACGATTGGTTTAACTGAAGGAGCACTTCCTTATGCAGCGCAAAGCCCGCTATCAATTATGCCGGCTGTTATCATTGGAACTTCATTAACAACTGGGTTGGCGGCATATCTGAATCTATCAAGTAAAGTGTTTATGGGTGCACTTCCGGGGATTGTGGGAACAAGCAATATTTTCTTATTCTTATTGGTACACGCTATTGGTATAACCATCACAGCAGCACTCATTGTATTATTTAAGAGATTAAGAAAAAAGGAAGTCATCAGCAACGCTTGATGATTCAAAGTATATAAAAGATGTTGAATCTGGTAAGTTATGGAATAATACTGTTTTTGACGAAATGGGTTTTATATAATAAGTTACAATTAAAAATGATATAATGGGTTGTAGCGTACTTAGTTGTAAAACATGATATAAATAAAATAAATAAGCCCATTTGAGGCTTATTTTTATTTAATTTAACCTATATTTATAATAATTGCTACACTTTTAAATATTGTTTTATAGCTTAATTTAGATTATAATTCATTTAATAGATATTTTTTCTTCAGGTTGTGAGTTTTGAAAGATTATGAATATAAAATTACAAAAAGGAAGAAGTTGAAATCATGATATTAGGTTCATTAGCAATCAAAGATGTTCAAGAAGCATGGTGGCTTTATGCTGTTGGTGCTTTTGTAACACTTTTTATTATCTCGGGATCGTTATTCTTTGCTTATCACGCGAATAAAAAATCTCAGGAATTAGGAATGCCTAAAGAAAGTATAAAAAAGGCAATTGTATCTTCAATTAGTTTTTCAATTTTACCATCTATTGGTATTTTTATTGGAGTTATAACAATGTCTGGTTTCCTTGGTATCGCATTACCGTGGATTAGATTATCTGTACTTGGTGCTTTGCATTATGAATTGATGGCTGCGGATCTTGCTGTTGAGGGAGTAAACGCTGCCAATATTACGGTAGAGAATTTTGTAACTATCGCATTTACTATGACAATTGCTATTGTGTGGGGGAGTCTATTTACTTTATTTTTCTTTAAAAAATATCAGTCAAAAGTTGTGGATAAAGCAACTAAAAAAGAAGGAAGAAGTTTTGGACCACTTTTATTTCAAGCAGTATTTATAGGGTTAATATCTGCGTACTTCGGAGATGCATTCTCAAGATTATTTGGTTATAACACTAGAGAAATTATTGACGGGTCTTATACTGATAATGTAATTAGAAATACAACAGTAGTACCTTTGGTTGTATTTGTAGTATCTTTTTTAGTAATGATGTTTTTGGATTATTTAGTTGAAAAGAAAAATATTAAATGGATTGAAAACTTCCAATTATCATTCGCTATGTTAATAGGGATGACTAGTGCAGTATTACTTGGACTTGGAGGTGTTTACTAATGGTTGATGTTTATAGAGAAAAAATGCACAAATACGGTAGAATATTTATGGTTATGGGAATTTTGGTAATGTTTTTAGCTCCAACAGTAATATGGTTAATGACAGGTGTTGCACCTAATTTTGCACAAATGATTGCTGGTGTAATTGCTTTATCGATTATTTATTTACCTGGTGGGTTAATTGAAATGATGACCTATTCACCTTTACTTGGAACAAGTGCTACATATCTTGCTTTTGTAACGGGAAACTTAATAAATTTAAAAGTCCCATGTGTAATGAACGCTACAGAAATATGTAAAACAGAAATTAACACTCCAGAAAATGAAGTTGTAAGTACAATAAGTGTTGCTTTTTCTTCAATTACTACAGTAATGATTTTATCATTAGGAATTCTAATGTTAATTCCATTACAACCAATACTTCAGTCTGAAATTTTAGCTCCTGCTTTTTCTTGGGTAATATCTGCTTTATTTGGAGCATTAGGATATAAATATTTTAAAAACAATTGGATATTAGTTATTGCACCAATTATTGTTGTAATTATTTTGAGTATACTAATGCCTACCTTTGTAAACAGTCAGGTCATAATAATTATAATAATCGCAGTAATAGCTACTTTAATTTCTGCTAAAATTCTATTTAATAAAGAGATAATATAGGGGGTTCATATGATAATTTTGTATATCTTATTAGGGGTATTAAGTGTAATATTACTTCTGTTGTTAGTTGCTTTAGTTAATAGTTTTATTATTAAGATTGATGGTAAAACTGAAAAATCATTAAAAATTGATAAGGAATTGAGTACAAAGTACGCCAAAGAATTCAGTAAAATGATAAAAGTTAAAACAATATCTTATGATAAAGATAAAAATAACTTAAAACCATTTTTAGAAATGCATGAAGTAATGAAGGAAATTTTTCCTAATGTTTATAAGGTAATGCAACAAACTGTTTTTGATAGCGGAGCAATTCTTTTTAAGTGGGTTGGGAAATCAAGCGAGAAACCAATCGTCTTAATGGCACATCAAGATGTTGTGCCTGCAAATGACAGTTCTTGGGATTTCGAACCATTTTGTGGAGAAGTAACTGACACTGAAATTTTAGGTAGAGGTACTTTGGATACCAAATCAACACTATATGGAATATTCAAAGCAGTTGATGAATTAATTAAAAGTGGTTATACTCCAGAACATGATGTTTATATATCAAGTTCAACTGATGAAGAGATAAGTGGTGATGGAGCATTATCATCTGTTAATTTATTAATAGAAAAAGGGATAACTCCTTATCTTGTTTTAGATGAAGGAGGAGCAATAGTAACGGGTAGTCTTCCATCTGCAAAAATGCCTATTGCTTTAATTGGGGTATTAGAAAAAGGATATTGTAATATAAAGTTTACTGCTAAAGGAAAAGGGGGACATTCCTCAACACCACCAAAAAATACACCAATAGTAAGATTATCTAAATTTGTTACTGATGTTGAAACTAATTTCCCGCTTAAGACAAAAATGATTCCTGAAGTTGCTGATATCTTTAAAAAAGCAGCTCCTTCAATGAGTCTTGGTTATCGATACTTATTTGGTAATATGTGGCTGTTTAAATCGCTAATTACTTTCTTGTTACCAAAAATCAATTCATACGGTAGGGCTTTACTATCAACTACAATAGCATTTACAATGTCAAAAGGTAGCGATACTGAGAATGTTATACCATCAGAAGCTTATATTTTGGCTAATCTAAGAACACATCCTATTCAGGATATCAAATCATCTTTTGAAGTTTTAGAAAAAATAGCTTTAAAATATGATATTGAAGCTAAACTACTCGGAGGTAGAGAATCTTCTCCTATATCAAGCACTAGCAATGATGCTTATAAGTATTTACTTAAAACAATTATTGATAATTATCCAGATGTATTAGTAAGTCCCTATGTTATGTTAGGTGGAACAGATTGTAGATTCTTTTCAGAAATGACCGAATCCGCATTCCGTTTTAGTCCAATTAGGATGAGCAGTGTGGAAATTAAAAAGATCCATGGTATGAATGAATCTATTAAAAAGACAAGCATTGTTGAGGCGATTAATTTTTATAAATCACTAATCATAAATCATAAGTAAATAGTGGGAAACAATCTATAACTATATATGTGTTTATTTAGAAGTGATATTAACAAACAGTATCACAAAATTTTTCTAATATTAATACTTAAATTGTAAAAAGGGATTTTGATCCCTTTTTATTATTATATAAGTATTGAAAATTGAAATAACTAAAAATTGTTTATTGAATAGTTTTGATATGTAATATATAATTATTATGAGAACAAAGGGATAATAAACAAATAAACAGATACAAATAAAATTGTTCTGTTTATTTTAATAATTTAGGAGGGTATTTATGAAAAAAGTATTAGTAATGTTTATGTTTATATTGTTATTAAGTAGTTGTAGTCCAAAGGTTACTCCAGGGACTACCCCAGGGACTACTCCAGCTACTACTGGAACTTATGAAGTTATGTTTGAAACTAATGGTGGTAACACTATTGATTCACTTGATGTTGAAGATGGTAAATCCATTTTAGAACCTACAAATCCTCTGAAAGAGGGAAACACTTTTTTAGGTTGGTATACCAATTCGACATTTAATGATTCTTTTGATTTTACAAAACCTATTGTTGGTGACATTAAATTACATGCTAAATGGGGGATTAATCAATATACCATTGAATTTGTGGATCTTGATGGAACTGTATTACAAAAAAGAGATTTTGATTATAATGCAGATTTAAGTAGTATAACAATACCAATAAATCCAGTAAGAACTGGGTATACATTTAGTGCTTGGGACAAAGTAATACCCACAACAATGCCAATAGATGGTATAACAATTACAGCTACATATACAATTAATCAATATAACATTGAATTTGTGGATTTTGATGGAACTGTTTTACAAACAGAAAGTTTGGATTATAATGCAGTCTTAAATGGTGTTAGTGCACCAACAAATCCAACGAGGATAGGATATATATTTAACACATGGGATACAATTGTACCAGCAACAATGCCGCTAAATGATGTAATTATCACTGCTACATATACATATGACCAATTTACTCTTGAATTTGTAGATTATGATGGGACTTTATTAACAACAGGAGTCTTTGATTATAATTCTAGCCTTTCAAGTGTAGTGGCACCAATTAATCCTACAAGAATAGGATACACATTTAGTACATGGGACACATTAGTACCATCAAATATGCCGTTAAATGATGTGATAATAACCGCAACTTATAATGTTAATCAATATAATATTGATTACTTTGATTATGATGGAACTGCAATACTAACATATAACTACGATTATGATGCAGATTTAAGTGATGAACCAGTACCAATATATCCAACAAGAGTTGGTTATACATTTAGTGGATGGGACATAACTGCTCCAGAAATTATGCCAGCAAATGATTTAATTATTACAGCTACATATACAATTAATCAATATGTAATTAAATATGTAGATCACGATGGAACCGTATTACAAACAGAAGAATTTGATTATAATGCAAACTTATTAGGCGTAAAAGCGCCAAATGATCCAACAAACATAGGATTCACATTTAATGTATGGGACAAATCTGTGCCAGTAACCATGCCAGCAAATGATGTCTCTATTATAGCAACCTATTTAGAAGGTCAAATGTTAACAGGAACTGGAATTGATTCTGATGATTATTATGGCTATGTAACTGCTGTTGATGGAGACAATATTGTTATTGGAGCACCGGGGTATAATAGTAATCAAGGCGCTGTATATGTATATAAATTCAGTGAACCTATGTATGAAAGAATGATATTAGCAACTGGCTCAGTTGCAGGCCACTTAGTTGGTGGAGAAGTGCATATTTATGGGGATTATATTGTAGTTAGAGCACCGGGTTATAATAATACTGCAGTTTATGTATATAAGTTTAGTAATCCAGCATATGAAAGAAAGATAAATACTTCCCTTAATGATAATGAATTTGGTGCAACAATACTATTTGATGGAGACTATCTTATAATTGGATCTGAGGGATATAATAATTATAGTGGTGCAGTATACTTATTTAAATTTAGTGACGAAGAATATGTAAGAAAATTAGAAGGTGAATCATCTAATGATTATTTTGGTTCAGAGATACTTATTGAAGGAGATTATATTTTCATAGGATCAATTGGTTATGTTGAGAATAGAGGAGCAATAACTGTATATAAATTTAGTGATTCAGAATACGAATACCCAATAATAGATTTAGGTAATGGAATAGGTGAATACTGGGGAGCAAATATACTTATCGAAGGGGATTACCTTTTCATTTCACAACATGGTTATTGGAATTTCCGAGGTAGAGTACATGTATATAATTTAAGTGATATGTCACTAATGCATATAATAAGAGGTGAAGAAGAAAACTACTACAATGATAATTTTAGCCTTAATATGATTGTTGAAGGAGATTACCTCATTGTTAGTGCAAATGGGTATAATAATCAACAAGGTGCAGTTTATATATATGAGTATAAAGACACTGAGAGTCCAACTTATGAGAGAATGATAACAGGTACAGGAACTGATTTAGATGATTTGTTTGGATTACAAATATTTGTTGAAGGAGACTATGTAATTGTTGGAGCTGAGGGTTATAATAATAATCAGGGTGCATTATTTGTATATAAATTAAGTGATACAACATACGAACAAGTGATAACAGGAACAGGAACTGTATCCAACGATTATTTTGCGTCTAGTAACGTCCATATTGAAGGAGACTACATCATTGTTGGATCAAATGACTATAAAGAATATCAAGGAGTTTATGTATATAAATTAAGTGATTCAACATATGAAAGAATAATAATTGGTTTAGGAACAGTAGATAACGATTTATTTGGTTATGACATATCTGTTGAAGGAGACTATATTATTATTGGAGCACCTGGTTATAATAGTAATCAAGGAAAAGCTTTTATATATAAATATATAGAATAATTTTTGAAAGACAATCGAATATATCGATTGTCTTTTTCAATTATGATACAAATATCTTGATAAATACGATAGTCAACAAAATAATAAATTCAATTTGATATATACTAGGATTATCGAAGAAACTAATGATGCAATTTTTGAATCAACAATAAAATATATAATGAAGCATTCAATTATTTTGTTTAATCCATTGATTTTCCTTATTTAATTTTTTGTGGTAAAATAATGAATGGGGAGATGATATCTATGAAGACAAAGGGATATTTAGTTTTATGCTTAGTCTTATTAATTGGTATGTTGTCTGGATGTTCGTCAACAACAGAAGCAGATCCTGATGATAAAGGCACTGATCCTGTATTGTCAGAAAAAACTGTTGATGACGAAGATGGAGAAGTACTCCAAACTGAATTTGAAATTGCATTAACAAATATGGAGAGTGTTGAGAGTTATAGAATAGATACAATTATGGAAAATATGCCATTATTCGGCACAGTTATTGGATACACTCTAGTGGAAGGGAACAATACATTCACCTTATTTGGTATTTATGAGGAATATAGTTTTACTCTTGAAGGGCAAAGATATTACTTGGA
>CAYVZR010000054.1:0-8149 GCA_964456195.1 uncultured Candidatus Izemoplasmatales bacterium
GAATAACTTTTACAGGAATAAAAGGATAAATAGGAGGAGAGAGTATGAAAAAAGTATTACTAATGCTTCTTGTTATGGTTGCAAGCGTAACATTGTTTGGTTGTAATAAAGAAGCAACAGAGGAAAGAACAGAAATAACATTTTGGCATATGTCACCAGTTGGTGATGTGTCATACTCAGCAGTAAAGGGACTTATTTCAGACTTTAATGAAAGTCAAGATTTGTATTTTGTTAAAGGAGTAGGATTTTCATTCTGGGATTATTGGGATAAAATCAATGTAGCTGTTGCTTCAAGAACAGCGCCAAGTATTGGTTTATCTACAATTGATGATGTAGTTTCAAGAGCTGAATCTGGTGTGCTATTTAATATTTCAGATTTAATGGCCGCTGATACATCAGGAGAAAACACAATTGATCTTAATGAATTTAGACAGTCACAATTGGATTTTGCGGCCTATGAAGAAGATTTATATGCAATGCCATTTTCTGCTACATCAAGAGCTTTATTTTATAATTTAGATATGTTTGATGAATTGGGATTAACAGAAGCTGACGTACCAACAACTTGGTCTGAATTAGAAACTATAGCTAAGATGTTTGACATTCAAGAAGCTGATGGTACTGTAACTAGACTTGGGTTTGACCCAACTTATGGAGATACAACGTATCATGGATGGTTATGGCAAGCAGGACTTGATTTCTTTGATGAAGATTTAAATCCTACATTAAATACACCAGAGCATTTAGAAGTATTAAATTGGATTTTGGATTTCAATAAAGATTTTACAAGATCACAACTTACAGCATTTGGTGAAGCAAATGCAATGTTAGGAGTAAATCCATTTACATCTGAAAGAGTAGCAATGATCGTTAGTAATGATGGTTTATATCAAACAATTCAAACATCTGGTTCAGATATTAATTATGGTGTAGCATCAATTCCTATACCTGATGAAGATGGTACACATGTTTGTTGGGGATCTGGATTTAGTTTAGAAATGTATGATAACGGTGATAACACAGATGCTGAAGTAGCCGGAGCTTATTCTTTTTACAAGTATTTGTTATCAGAACCAGTTCAAATTGCTTTAGGTGAAAGTCTTGGGTGGCTTATGAGTCATATTACAGCAATGGAAATATATGTTGAAGGCGATCCAATTCTAGAAGCTTTACTTGCAGAAGTTGATTACGCAATGGATAAAGTATATGTACCTTATGCACCTGCATGGCATGCAAGTGACTGGCAAACTTACTATACACAAATCTTAGATGGAGATTTAACTCCGGAAGCTGGTTTACTAGCTGCAAGAAATCATTATTTACAAAAACAAGAAAACTACAACACGCTAAACGAATAAAAATATTAAGAGGTAACTAAATGAAAAAACAATCTATAGGATCAATCAAGCAACTGAGAAAACAAGAAAACAGAATGGGATACTTATTCGCATCACCTTGGTTGATAGGAATTATTGTTTTAGGTGCTTTCCCAATTATAGCGTCTTTCTTTATTAGCTTTACGTCATATAATATGGCAAGTGCACCGGAATGGGTTGGATTAAAGAATTATGTTATTCTTTTCACCAATGATGATGTCTTTTGGAAGAGTTTATATAATACAATATATCACGTAATCATAGCTATTCCTTTAGGACTTATTGCAGGGATAATTCTTGCACTTCTACTAAACAATAAAATCAGAGGAATGAGTATATATAGAACATTATTCTATCTACCTTGTGTAGTTAGTATAGTAGCTATGTCTTTATTATGGATGTGGTTATTCCAACCTCAATTTGGGATAGTCAATGAAGTTCTGAGCCCTTTGTATAAACTATTTAATATGGATCCTATACTATGGCATCAATCAGCTAGTACCTCAAAGATAACCTTAATCCTGATGGGATTATGGACTGCAGGTGGATCAATGGTTATCTACCTAGCACAAATGCAAGATATACCAAAATCACTTTATGAATCAGCTGAAGTGGATGGTGCCAATTGGATTCAAAAAACTTTTCGCATTACCCTACCTTTAATGACACCATCTATCTTCTTTAATTTTATTATGGGAATCATAGGTGGTTTCCAAGTATTCACAATTGCTTATATCATGACTAATGGTGGTCCAGCTCAATCAACTTATTATTACGCATATTATATGTTTGATAAAATGATGAGCGATCAAGCAATGGGAATGGCCTCAGCTATGGCTTGGATACTTTTGGTTATAGTCTTGATAGTTACTATGTTTGCATTACGTTTAAATAAGAAAGTTGTATATTTAGGCGAAGAAGGATAAAAAAAGAAAGTAAAAAGGAGAGAATTATGAAAAAAAGAATTTTAACAATTGTAGTAATGTTAATGCTAGTATTTGCATTAACAGGATGCTGGGCTGGAGAAATTGGTGTAACTACTGTATTTAACTCTGATGGTTCAGGAACTAGAACAATCGTACTTGACGTTATGGATGACACTTTATCAACTGATCCTATCATCAATCTTGATGATCCTGATGAAGAAGAAGGTAAAGGCGCTATTATCAATGACTATCATATTACTGGTGGATTATTAGAAATCCAAACTTGGTTAGACGAAAATGCCCCAGATTTTATTACTGTTGAAGCAGCTACAGTAGAAGGATACCATCGTTATTTCACAATGACTTATTCTTGGGATGATTTCGATGATTTCTTAGCTAAATATGAAACATTAGTTGACTTATCACCTAATATGGACTGGGATGATTTTGATGCTACTGAAAAACCAACATTAACTATTGAAGGTTTTTACAAAAAAACTTTAACTTTCACAGAATCTAAAAATGTTGTTGAAGCATCACTTGACTGGGCTATAGATGGTATTTGGAACAGTATTTATGATGCAGCAGATTTAGCTGGTTTTGTTACAAAAGCTGATATCTCAGTATTATCAGGATACACAGTTGAAATTGGTGATGAAAAAATTGAAGAATTAGCTTATTATGATCCAGATGCATTAGAAGGCGACAACGTAACTACTGGTGTTAGAGTACAAGTAGAAAGCGAAAGCTTTACACTATCTTCTGTATTTACTAACACAGGAATGATTATCGGTACAATCGTAGTAGCTGTAGCTATTATCGGTGGAGCTGTATTCTTTGTATTAAAAGCTAAAAAATAATTTAACCAAAAGGAGAAAGTAAATGCTTAAAGACTTTTATAAAAAAGCTATGGATGTAGTTTTTGTTAATTTTTTATGGATAATAACAAGTCTATTAGGTATTTTCTTAACCTTAGGAGCAGCAACTAGCGCGATGTTTAGCGTTATGTTCAAGATTATTAATACTGATGAGCCAACCAGTGTTTTAAAAGAATACTGGAAAAGTTTTAAAGAAAACTTTTGGTTTTCTACACTGGTCTGGCTTATATTAGTGATTCTAGCAATTCCTATTTATTTTATGTATATATATTCATTAAATAAAGGATTAGATTTGTTAGTAATTTTAGCGCTTGTAGGCGCTTATCAAATAATAATATTCTTTATATATTTCTTTCCAACGCTCGCTTTATTTAAAACCGAGTCAAAAGGTCAGATGTTAAAGAATGTTTTAATAATGGCTAATAAAAACCTCTGGACAAATTTTAAAGTTCTAGGTAGCTTAGTTTTTGTAATAATACTAGTATTATATGTTCACATATCATTTCTAGTAATCGCAGTTGGTATATATGGTTTTTTAGTTGCTTTTCACTTAATGAAAATCTTTAGACCTTATTTAGCACAATTTGAACAAAACATAGAAAAAGAGGAAATCTTATGAGTTATATAAACTTTAAATCAAGATATGATAAATTCCCAACAATGAAAATAAGTGATGATTCAAGTAATTTATTTTCAGGGGAGGCATCTATTCTAACTCAACTTAATACTATCAAAGAAGGCATAATATGTTTTGAAACCTATCCAGGGATAAATCATTCTGTATTAAGGAAAAACATAATCGAAAAGTTAAATCCAGATCAAATAATATTTGTAGAAGACTATTCATATTCTGAATCTGAATATGATGACATTATAAAAGATAATTTGTACGAAGATCGTGTATTTGGTCTTTACAGTCATCACCACATTGAAGACTTTTATCAAATGGAATGGATTGAAAAACTTAACCAAACATTAGACGAATCTAGCTTAACGGTAGTCTATGGTTTCGGCGCTAGTTTAATTAAGCATAATGCTCTTATATTGGTAAGCTTAACTCGTTGGGAAATTCAATTACGTTATCGTAAAGGATTAAGCAACTTTAAGAAAAAAAACCCTAATGAAGACAAACTTAAAAAATATAAAAGAGGGTATTTTGTTGAATGGCGAGTAGCTGATCGTATTAAAGAAAAACATCTAAAAAACTGTAATTATATTATTGATTATAACCAAGATATTAAACCTAAAATGATTACTCATGATACTTTTGAGACATGTCTAAACAAGGCTGTTTCTAGACCGTTTAGGGTTGTACCATATTTTGACCCGGGTGTATGGGGTGGTCAATGGATGAAAGAAGTCTGTGACCTAGATAAAACTAAGAAAAATTTTGCTTGGTCTTTTGATGGCGTACCTGAAGAAAACTCAGTTAGATTTGGTTTTGGCGAAAACTATATTGAACTTCCTGCACAAGACTTAGTTCAGTTTAGACCTAAAGAGTTTATGGGGAAAAAAGTCTTCGCGACTTTCGGAAAAAAATTTCCAATTAGATTCGACTTTTTAGACACTTTTAGAGGTGAAAACCTAAGCTTGCAAGTACATCCTATAACAGAATATATCCAAGAAACATTTGGTATGACCTACACACAAGATGAATCATATTACATATTAGACGCAGGTAAGGGTGCACACTGTTACTTAGGTGTTAAAGAAAACATAGATAAAGAACAATTCAAACAAGATTTAATAGATAGTAATAATGGTCTTATGATATTTGATGATTCAAAATACATCAATAAGATTCCTGTTAAAAAACATGATCACTTATTGATTCCAAGTGGGACTATTCACTGTAGTGGTAGAAACACAATGGTATTAGAGATATCTACCTGTGTATATATCTTTACTTTCAAACTTTGGGACTGGGCAAGGCTTGGACTTGATGGCTTGCCAAGGCCTGTATCTCTAGAACATGGATTTAAAAACATTCAATATGACCGAGACACTAAATTCGTATACAATGAATTAGTTAATCAATTTGTACAACTAGATGAAGTAGAAGAAAAAACGGGATTACATGAATTAGAATTTATTGAATCTAGAAGATATACATTTGATAAACCATATGTTATGGAAACGAAAGAAACAGTTAATGTATGTAACCTAGTTGATGGGGAAGCAATGATTATTGAATCATTAGATGGTTCGTTTGAACCATTTGAAATTCATTATGCAGAAACATTCTATATTCCCGCAACTATTGATAAAGTAAGGTTTGTACCTTTAGATCCTAAGGGATGTAAAGTAATTAAAGCGATGGTGAGATAATATGATTCCATTAGAAATATTTATAATTGTTGTTGTAGTACTATTAGTAGTTAACTATTTTATCTTCCAATATGGAAGAAAAAAAGGCGCGGAAGATTTTGCTAATCTCTGCTTTATAGCTGGGCTTATGGGAAAAACAGAAGCCTTTAGTAGATACAACAAATATTCAGAACCGGGTGGGATAGTATTTGTAGGTGACTCTATTACACAAGATTTTAACGTCTATGAATACTTTCCTAAATATAAAGTATATAACCGTGGTATTGGTGCCGATACGTCTCGTGGCGTTTTAGGGCGACTCAATGAATCAGTATTTGAATTAAAACCCAAAAAAGTATTCTTAAATATTGGTACAAATGATTTTGAGTTAATTAATGACGGATTGGACGCAATATTTTCAAGAATAAAGGAAATAATTGAGAAAATAAGTAATTCAGATAAGAATCTAGAATTATATTTTATCTCAATATATCCTGTTAATCCTACTATCAGCAATTCTGTGGGTAAAAGAAACAATGAGGATATCAAAGAATTAAATAACAGGATTTCTAATATTAAAGGTATTAAATACCTAAATATCTATGACTTACTTATAAAAGATGGCTATTTAAATCCAGATTATACGATTGAAGGGCTACATATGAATCAAAATGGTTATGAAATTATTAAAAACGAAACTATAAAACATTTTTAATCCTTCTAATAATAAAATAATTTCATAAGCACTTATAAAAAAACCGGGAATCTATCCGGTTTTTTATGTCTATATGATAAATATCAAATAAAATGAAACATGGTTATTTATCGCTTATAATAGGTGTTTATTCAAAAGAATAGTTAGAGAAAGAACTCGAAAAACAACGGAATTTATATATTTATCTCTATGAACTTAGATTTTGTTGTATAATTATATATTATAAACATAGTAAAAGAGGTATTGAGTATGCATTACACTAAACAATACAAATTAATAACTCCTAATTATGACTTAGAAAAAGTATTTAAATTTTTACAAAGCCATAATTATGCAAAGCAAATAAAAGGTCTATTCAAAAACACATATAACTTTTTAAAAAGTGTTGAAGATGATTTTGAAAATGTCTTTGAACTAAGTGTGATTATTGTCGATAATAAGGATTCAATAACTTTTGAACTTAATTCAATAAATAACGAAGAGCTTTCAATAGGGATAAAGAAATATATGAGACTATTAACAGAAACATGTTTCTCTATATTGCGTCATAATGATTACAAAGAAGAACTTTGGAAAAGGTTCTATGCTCAAGTTAAAAAAAGAAAATCCGCATTTAATATAGGTAATTTTATATTAGATATTTTAGATGCATTTTAAGAGGGAAATTATGTTAAAAGAATTAGTGTTAAAAAAATTTAAAGAAGTACCAGATACAATGATTATACTAGGGTCTGGTGTGAATGAGTTTGTGAATAATATAAGTGATTCACAAACAGTATCTTATAAAGAATTGTTTAACTATGATACGGATGTATCTATTGGACATTCTGGAAAACTACATTTAGGATATATTAATTCTAAACCAATGTTAGTCTTAGAAGGCAGAAAACACTACTATGAAGAAGTAAGTGATTCTGATATGCGTCAAATGATTCAATCATTCGCGAGTATTGGCGTTAAAAACATTGTTTTAACAAATGCTTGCGGCGGAATGAATGAATCGTTTAAACCCGGTGACATCATGGTTATCGAAGATCACATCAACATGATGGGTAGAAATCCATTAGTTGGTAAGAATAAACAAAGCCTAGGTGAAAGATTCGTTGATATGTCAGAACCCTATGATCTAGAATTCAGAAGTATCATAGAATCTGTAGCTAGAAAAGAAAATATAGAAGTGCAACATGGTGTGTATGTTAGTTATATAGGACCAAGTTATGAGACCAAAGCAGAAATTAGAGCCTTTAGAATGCTTGGGGGAGATGCAGTAGGAATGTCTACTGTCCCTGAAGTAATAATAGCGAGACATGCAAATATGCGTGTCCTAGGATTATCATTGATAACAAATATGTCCACTGGAGTTACAAAAAACAAATTAAGTCATAAAGAAGTACTAGAAGTAGGAAAACAATCTGTAAATAAACTTTCAAAACTATTATTAGGTTTTTTAGAAAGGATTTAAGATGTTTAGAAATCTAGAAACAAAAAGACTTACATTCAGACCTTTTACAAAAGAAGATTATTTATTTATTATAAAATTACTAACAGATGATAGAGTCTGTAAATATTTACCTGGAGAAGGCGGATATACATTAGACGTTTGTAGTAAATACTTGCAATATTTTATGATGGCTTTTTCTGAAAAAAACTTAAATAAGATATATATGGTTTCTAGAAAAGACAATTTCGCGCCAATAGGTTATTGTGGTATACAGGTGGTAAATGAATTCGAGAAGTACGAGATATTCTATGCTTATTTGCCTGAATCATGGGGGAATGGTTATGCTACTGAAGCATCAATAAGAATGAAGGAATTAGCGAAAAAACTCGAACTTAAGGAAATAATTGCATTAGCTGATATAAACAATATAAATTCTCATAAAGTATTACAAAAAACAGGATATATAAGACAAAAGCAATTACCTCTTTGGGGATTGAACTTATATT
>CAYVZR010000055.1:0-8048 GCA_964456195.1 uncultured Candidatus Izemoplasmatales bacterium
GGTGATTATCATTTTCATTTAACAGAGATAGATGATTTATATAATAATGATTTACCCGTTATCCTTGTTCAAAGTGGAGGGTCAGAAGGCTTATTTTTAGAATTGGAAAAAGACTTAAAAGAACCATATTATCTTCTTACCTATGGTTCTAATAATTCTTTAGCTGCGAGTATGGAAATATTATCATATCTACAAAACAAAAATAAAAAAGCAGAAATCCTTCATGGATCTGCAAAGTACATTGCAAGTAGATTAAATAGTTTAGTTAATATAGAAAAAGTAGAACCAGTTAATCTCGGTGTGATTGGAAAACCAAGTGACTGGTTAATAGCCTCTAATGTCGATTATAATAAAGTATTAGAAATACTTAATATCAATTTGATTGATATTAGTATTGATGAGTTAATAGATATTTATAATGATATAGATATAACAGGATATGAAGAAGATACTACTCTTGATTTTGATCCAAAAGAAGTCAAGGATGCTAAAAGATTAAGTAAAGCCCTAATATTAATAAAAGATAAATATAATCTAAAGGGATTAACAATAAGATGTTTTGATCTTTTAGGTAGAATACATACTACGGGATGTTTAGGATTATCTCTTCTAAACAGAGATAAAACCATTGGTACTTGCGAGGGAGATATTCCTGCAATGTTATCAATGTATTTATTAAACCAAATAACAGGACAACCTGGGTTTCAAGCAAACCCTTCCAGTATTGATTCAGAAAAAAATGAAATAGTATTTGCTCACTGTACAATCCCCTTAGATATGGCTACGACGTATGAAGTAATGACACATTATGAATCCGGAATAGGTGTCGCTTTAAGAGGCAAAATGAAAGAAACAGATATTACAATATTTAAACTAAGTAATAATCTTAAAGATTACTATGTAGCAGAAGGAGTTATAACAAATAATTTATGTGAAAGTAATCTATGTAGAACTCAAATAAATATCAAACTTGATGATGTATCTTATTTCTTAACTTCACCTTATGGTAATCATCATGTTATAGTTTATGGGAAACATAAAGAAAGAATTAATAAATACATGAATAAATAAACTATTTATTAGACTAAAAAAGCTAATCCTCGCGGATTAGCTTTTATTATTAAGTTTTTTGATGTTTTCCTAATTTAATAATAATTATTGTTAAGATTAGGGAAATACCGATGCCGATTAAACCCTCAGCACCAATGCTTTTAACAACAGTGTCTGCTTCACTAAGGTTTAACAATTCAGATAGTATTAATGTGTTGAGTAGTACATTTCCTACAGTGTGCAATATTAGTGAAGGCCATACAGAATTAACACGATATCTTATTTCACCATAAGCAAATGATATTATAATAATCCCAAGTATAAATGTGGGATAATACCATATTGTTGTAGTGATTCGATATGAATCGATAAATATATGATTGTAAGGGATATGCCATAGAGCCCAAACAATACCTACGATAAAATAAGATAAATATCTATTTATTTTTAATGCTAATAGTTCCGGTGTAAGATAACCACGCCATGAAAATTCTTCAAATATATTCTTGAAAGTTTGTGCAAATAATAAACCGATAAATAACGGAATAATTGTTTCAATGGAAACTTCATTGAAACTAATAAATCCGAATATTTTACCTATAGTAAGATACCCTATAATGACTATTGGATAGAAGAGGATACTTATCAGATAATATTTTTTATTTGTTTTATAATTTGGTTTAAAACCAAAAGTAGATTGAGAACTTTTGAATATTTTTTTGATAATAAGTACAGATAATAATGGTAACACTAGCCAAACTAATTGTCCGGGAGTGCTTCCCTCAGTAGTACCTAATAATAGATCAATCCCTCTTCCAATCCATCCAGATAATATGGCAATTGTTGAAAATATAATGAGAGAGTATTTACTTCTTTTGTTCATAATGTTATTCATTTGCTTCCTCCTTAAGGCGCTTGATTACTGTTTCTAACCATTCTAAATCACATGCTAAATGTTTTGTAGCATAATCTAGTGTCATAATTTGACACGATGCGATATCTGCTACTTCTTTTGGAAATTTTACTTTTGATGCTTCACTATAATAGTTGATATATTCTTGATAGTTTTGTTGTTGTTTATCATAGTATGTTTGTAGTCTTTGAATTCTTTCTTCAAGGGTTAGGAATCCATAGAAAAATAATTTTAGTGGTAAATTATCTTTTTGTTTTCCGATTTCTATATCTTCCTTTAACCAATTAGTGAAAGCTACTATTCCCTCGGGAAGTAAAAAATAGATTTTTTTTTGTCTTCCATTTGTAACTGTTTCAGTAAAATCAATATAATTAAGTTCAAGCAATCTTTTAATTCCATTGTTTATGCTACCGTAACTTGAAGCGTAGAAGGGTGAAATCTCACGACTGAGAATACTTTTTATATCATATTTTGTCATCTTTTTCATCATTAAAAACCCTAATATTACATAAATCATTCCATTAAAACCTCACTTTCTATAATTGTAACAATACTACTATTAGTAGTATGCTATTTATAGTGTATATTATTTATTGTATGTTTGCAAGAAAAGAATATTTTACAATTGTGAAATAGACTAATTCCTAAAATTGTAAGTGCCATAATAATGGAAATATTCACTGTATTTATAAAATATTAATGATATAATAGCTTTATGTGCTTATCTAGGAGATGATAATTTGGCTAAAATATTAATCATTAATGGTAGTCAAAGAAAAAGAAATACATTTAATTTATTAAAAAAAATTGAAAAAGAATTTAGTAATGATGAAGTCAAATTTGTTAATGTGTCTGATTATAATGTAAAACCTTGCACTGGGTGTGAACAATGCTTAAGAAAAGGAATGTGTCATATACAAGATGATGCAATAAAGATATTAGATATGATGATTGAAGCTGATGGTATTATTATTGGTACACCAATATATTTGAGACAAATCCCAGGCAATTTAAAGAACATCTTTGATAGAGGTTGTGAATGGTACCACCGTTCACCGATAGTAGGGAAACCAATCTTTTTTGCAACAACAACTCAAGTGACAGGAACAAAAAGTGCAATGACTTATTTAATAGATCTTACTGTACAATGGGGTATTATTTATACTGGAAAAATTAACAGGACTGTATTTAATTTGGATAAGCCTTTAGAAAAAAATAGTTTTAGAAAATTTAAGAAATATTTAAACAAAGATAACTTATTAAAATACAGACCAACATTGAAAAAAATCTTTGAATTTAATACACAAAAAGTGCTAGCAGAAGAAGTACTTCCAATTGATTTAGAATATTGGAATGAAAAAGGATATATAGGTAGTCCATATTTCTTTAAATGTAAGATTAATCCAATTAGTAGATTGCTTGGATATCTTTATTACAAATTTTTGAAGAATATAATATCAAAAAACAAAACAGAAGTTAATTAATAGCATTGTTTTTGTAATAAATCAAAATAAAAACTATAGTTGAGAGAAATTCTCAATTATAGTTTTTTAATTTTTATTCAACTTTTCGTAACACTAATTAATATCAACATTTATAGAATTAATACTTTTTACTTCTTTAGTAAAAAAATCAATAGCATTTCTTAAGTTCTTTTTATGATATGGATACACTTTGGTATGTTTTGTTTGAATGATTTTATTTATGTTTTGCCAATGAGTGTATCCTATGGTTTTAAGATCTTTGTGTTTGTTGCTCAGTATGAATTGAATAAACTCTCTGCCTTTTTGACGATGATTTTTCTTTTTTCTTTCTCCATAAACTTCTAATAGAATTTTTAAAATTAATGCAGAATGTACAAAATCATCATTATTATAACTCTTTTCCATTTCATCTGTATTTGCTCTGTTTACTATTTTTGATGTTTCAACGATTTCTGTTTTTTTCTTGAAGATGTTTTTAAGAAAGTTTGTATTCATGTTTTTCTCCTTCTAGTTCTATATTTATAATCAACATTAATTATATTATACTACTAATTAGACAAAAAATATAAAAGATTATGAAATCATATAAATCTAATGATTTTTCCTATACTTTGATAGGATTTAAATTCACTTGTTTCTATACAGTTATTACAGCAATAGGGAATGTTTGTAATTGATTATAGATAAGTTGTGAAAACTAGATTGTGATGTGAATATGTAAATAAGGTTGCCTAGCATGAACAACATAGAGTGAATATGACTCATAATAATTAAAACTGAGAATTCACAAGAATTCTCAGTTTTTTTTACTCATTGGAAAGTATTAAATCAAATAAGTCAGAAGCAGATGTTGGATCAAGAGTACTTTCGAAAGTATCAAAAAATAGTAATTGATCATCTATACTCAATAATACCAATTCATCTAGTAATTCTTGAACATGTGATTGAGAAACAACATCATATGTTACAAACTCTATTTGAATCATGTCAATTGTAGATATAATTGCCGAAAATCTTTCTGTTTCTTCTGCGTTTAAGGCTAACATAGCTTCTGAAAGAGAACCATCAGCAAATGTATCACCAGTTTCTTGTTTGGCTTGTTCAAAGATATCTGCCATATAATCAAGTTTAGCCTCGATTTCATATGAAATATAATTTTCAGATATTGTATGGGCTACAATTTTAAATTCATCACTTATTACTAATTCATCATAAGAGTATACGTAAAATGGATCAAAATTCAAGGTTAAAGATTGATGCTCTTCAGTTATTAACCAAGGTAGATCTAAGTAAGATAGAATGTCACTTGCAGCTTCTAAATCATTTATAGTAAGATACTCGAGTTCCGTGTCTCCTTCATCTTCACCAATTGAAAAAGATGTTAGTTGGTATATTACCGATCCATAGTTATCACTAATAACTTCAAAAGT
Organism: uncultured Candidatus Izemoplasmatales bacterium; assembly: GCA_964456195.1. Classification (GTDB taxonomy): domain Bacteria; phylum Bacillota_I; class Bacilli_A; order Izemoplasmatales; family Izemoplasmataceae; genus JAFGXW01. The sequence goes on from CAYVZR010000055.1 coordinate 4,878, forward strand.
AAATTTGTATGAAACGCGTAAATCACCCCAATTAACAATCATATGAATATCTAAATCCTCGGGAGAAATATCAACCCACAATTCTGATAATTGAAATTCAAATAATCCATGAGGATTGTTAAATTCAGGCTGCATCTCATTTAAAATCAACTGATTTATGATGCTTTCTGTTATAAAGACATTATTATTCTCGTCAGTTAGACTAGAGTTAAATAAGAGGTCCAAAATTAAATAGTTACCTAATGTTTCATTGTTTGTATTTATCTCGCTAGGACTAGGTCCAAAATAACCATCATCAATGAAAGCCTCACTCCAAAAACGGAATGTAATGGGATCATCAATATCAATTTGGAAAAGTTGGTTATCTGCAATTGTGTTGGTGTGGATATTGGTTAGTATAGACTCTAGTGAATCGTTGTTTGTGGATATATTAAAAAGTGAATTAATTGTTTCGTATAATGAAAAAGAGTAGATGTCAATTGAGTCGTTGTAAACAATCCCATCAAACAGAAGACGGAAATCTAGAAATGAATAAATTACATTTCCAGGGGTGTTTAGTTCACTTGGAATATTTACATCATTAATCCAAATGTCGTCAATTTTAAAAGTTGTGTTACCATTTATTGAATTTACAATAATGATAAACTCGACTTTATAGAACAATTCATGATCATTTTCGTGTTTAGATAGTAACATTGTTGCCAAAATCGTATCGTTTTCTAAATGCTCTAGCCAAAAATCATAACTAGTAATTGGTGAAGGATCTAATATATTTGTTTTGGTTGATGATATTTGATTACAGTCTGAATCAATGCAAGTCCCAAATGGAGCATAACTTGGATTTATATTATTAATAATAGACTGATAAAGCAATACATTTAAATCTTCAAAAGTAATGGAAAAATCTAAATCATCTGAGCTTCCATTTTGAAGATTACTAATGGCTACTTCTAGTAACTCTTCAAAAACATCAAGATTCTTAGTATCATCAGTATATTGGCTTAAAGGGGAATCTTCATTTGAGTATTGGGTATTGATTGTTGTAAAATCTAAATCATTTCCAGTATGGATACAATCCCAACCAATAAGTTCTAAAGAATTATCCAATGTAAGCATATATTCTTCTATTGATGATATAGCATTTTCTGATATCATACTTGAAATAGCATTATTCATTTCATATGGACTTTCAATTTTAAATCGTCCACCATTATCTATTGTAAATGTTGTAATCTCAGAATCATAAATGAATGTTAAATCGTCATATGATCTATTACAAACAAGAGATCTTTCATTTGGTCCAAGTACTTTATTGGGTTCCCATTTTGCATGTAGAGTTGTATTTCCTGGTTCTAAAAATAGGACATCAAACTCATTTGTTAATTCAATATCATAATACCAACCTACAAAGGTATAATTATCCTTTTTAGGGATTGGTAATCTTAGGGAATACTGGCTTTTAATTGTAAATGAATTTATTATATTACCACCATTTGTGTTAAATTTGAAGGAATAGTCATTTGGAACTACCTGTTCTTCTTCAACGATAGATTTTGCACAGCTAAAAAGGAATATTGATAAGATTGATAATATGACTAAAGACAATACTCTTAGGTTCATTATTCTTTCCCCCTTATTCTTTTATTCTGTAAGTATCATTTTGATTATTTTAGCAAAATAAGATTAATTAATATTCACATTTATAGAATTAATACTTCTTACTTCTTTAGTAAAAAAATCAATAGCATTTCTTAAGTTCTTTTTATGATATGGATACACTTTGGTATGTTTTGTTTGAATGATTTTATTTATGTTTTGCCAATGAGTGTATCCTATGGTTTTAAGATCTTTGTGTTTGTTGCTCAGTATGAATTGAATAAACTCTCTGCCTTTTTGACGATGATTTTTCTTTTTTCTTTCTCCATAAACTTCTAATAGAATTTTTAAAATTAATGCAGAATGTACAAAATCATCATTATTATAACTCTTTTCCATTTCATCTGTATTTGCTCTGTTTACTATTTTTGATGTTTCAACGATTTCTGTTTTTTTCTTGAAGATGTTTTTAAGAAAGTTTGTATTCATGTTTTTCTCCTTTAAGTGTTGTATTTATAATTATGGTTTATTATAGCATACTATTATTTTGTACATAACCGTTAATTCTACAAATGTACTTAAACCTCAGAATAAGATTAAGGTATAATAAATAGTTCGTACACTATTTATAATTTTATTAAATTGTATTGACATGACTAATAATCGCAGTATAATCGTAATTGAATAAGAGGTGGTAATATGCTAGCTGCATGCGCAACAGATGATAAACTTAACTTAATAAGCGATCATTTTGGAGATGCAAAGTATTATAATATCTATGATGTTAATGAGAATGATTACTCACTAAAAGAGACAATTGTTAATAAAACGACAAGTGATTTACATTCTGATCCAAAAAAGGCAAAACAAATTTTAGATTTATTACATACTAAAGGAGTACATCTTTTAATTAATAAAGCTTTTGGAGCTAATATAAAAGTTGTAAATAAATTTGTATTGCCAGTAGTAATTAGAGTCGATTTGATTGAAGATGTTATTAAACTTGTTCAAAATTCGTTTAGTATTATTGAAAATGTTCTTGAAACAAAAAAAGATTGTTATTTGATAATTAAACAAGATGAAGGAGTAAAAGTAATTGAGACAATATAAAAACAGAGATTCAAGCGGAAATGGATATGGCAATGGTGGAAGTTGTGTTTGTTCAACATGTAATGTAGAGGTACCTCATCAAAGAGGTGTTAAATGTTATGATATTATGTGCCCAGAATGTGGTAAACCATTAACAAGAAAAGTTCCTGGTGAAGAAAACAATACTAGTAATAGCAATACTATACAATCAAATATAAGAGTGGCTTTAATATCTAAGGATGATTGTATTGGATGTGGGAAATGCGTAAGTGTTTGTCCGTTTGATGCGATTGTAATGGAAAGTAATAAAGCAGTTGTTATAAGTGATTTATGTAGAGGTTGCATGAAATGTGCAAGAGTTTGTCCAACACAAGCAATTAAAAGATCGTAATTGAATTATTGTATAATTTTTAAAAAAATAAAAGCCAAATGGGAGACCACTGAAAAACTAAGGTAATAAAAAAAGAGATAAAAACTCATTGTGAG
>CAYVZR010000056.1:0-8047 GCA_964456195.1 uncultured Candidatus Izemoplasmatales bacterium
TTTCATGTGCTCCAGATTTTATATCTTTCGCTCCATAAACAACATTTTCTATTCTCGATTGTATAATCGCTCCCGCACACATTGGACAAGGTTCAATTGTAACATATAGTGTACAACTGTCAAGTCTCCAGCTTTTTAGTAATTTATTTGCTTTTTCAATTACATTTATTTCAGCATGCCCTGTAGCCAGATTTGATTTTTCTCTAGTATTATGTGCTTTTGCAATAACTTTACCATCTTTAACTAATACTGCGCCAACTGGAACTTCGCCCTTTTTATAGCCCTTTCTGGCTTGTTTTAAGGCTAGTTTCATATACTTATTATGATCCATTTGCTTTTCTTATTTTTCCCTTATGTGGGTTAGGTTTTCTGTACACTTTATGACACGAACGGCATCTTGCTTCATATGATTCCTCTGCTCCAATCAAAACAATTGGATCTATATACCTTGCAGGTTTTCCATTTACTATTCTTTGCGTTCTTGTAGCAGGACGCCCACATTTAACACAAATGGCAGTTAATTTTGTAACATATTCTGCTAACGAAAGTAATTTAGGCATAAATCCAAAAGGTTCACCTCTAAAATCTCTATCTAATCCACTAACAATTACTCTAATTCCTTTACTAGCTAGATATTCAACAATTTCCACGACTTCAGAATCCAAAAATTGAATTTCATCAATGGCCACAACTTCTGTCATATCATCTATATATTCAAAAATTTGTCTAGCGAATGAAATATTAACAGATTTAGTTCTTCTATCACTATGTGAAACAACTTCTCCATCTGAAAATCTATTATCCATAAGAGGTTTGAAAACAACAATGTGTTTTTTGGCATACTCTAGTCGTTTAACTCTTCTTAGTAATTCTTCAGTTTTACCAGCAAACATTGGGCCAGTGATAACTTCAATCCAACCATCTTTTTGATTTAAATACATAATTCCACCCCTTTAATCAACTAACATTATGATACAATAAACACGCTAAAAAAACAATAATTATTTCAAAAATACAATCGCAATTAAACAAATATTATTTTATATTATAAAATAATAATTTTCGTAAATTATAAAAATTACAAAAGCCTTTTCTTACCCCTTTAGAACGCCTCAATAAAGGTGGCAAAAGCTATTTATAATTTTAATAAACTGCTTAATAAAATTATATAAAGTCTAACAATTATGTTATAATAGTTTGAAATCTAAAATATATTTTGAGTAAGGAGAAAAAATGGGGAAAAAATTTGAAATATTAGAAGAAAAAAAGCAGGAATTACTTAATGAAATTAAAGAACATTTAAAAAACCCTGGACCACTACTTCCTATACTACATGAGGCACAAAGGATTTTTGGTTGCATCCCAATTCCAGTACAAAAAATAGTATCAGAAGCAACAGGAACTTCTATTGCTGAAATAAACGGAATTGTTACATTTTATTCAAGTTTCTCACTTTATCCAAAAGGTAAACACACTGTTGGAGTTTGTTTAGGAACTCCTTGTTATGTTAGAGGAGCACAAACAATTCTTGATTCAGTAAAAAGAGAACTTGGTATTAATATCGGAGAAACTACCAAAGATGGATTTATCACTTTGGAAACAATTAGATGCATTGGAACATGTGGTATGTCACCAGTAATGAGTTTCGATGAAAATGTATATGGTGAAATGACAGTAACAAAAGCAAAAAAAATAATTAAAGATGCGAGGGCAAAATAGTGGAAATAAATAGCGTACTAAATCTGCTAGAAGCTAAACAATACAACTTAGAATGCCCTAAATGTATTAAAGAAATTAATTATGCATTTGTTTGTGATTTAATGAGTGATGCTTTAATGTTACTTAAACAAATGCCAAGTCACATTGGAGCTCATGGCGCTCTTGTAACTGGTTTAGTTACCAATCAAGCATTAAGAACCGCAGAAATTTTAGATCTTGAAACAATAATATTTGTTAGGGGAAAAACTCCATCTCAGTCTGTAATTGATTTAGCAGACGAAATTGGCATTACACTTATTGGTACTGGTCTTACAATGTATAGAGCTAGTGGTTTGTTATTCATGAATGGTGTTAAGAGTTATGAATCTGTGCTTGAGGAAGCCTAATTGGAAACTTATAACAGAGAATACAAAATAGAAAAACATGATATTGCAAACGCAGGCACTATAGCAAGCCTAACAAAAAGAGAACTAAAACGAAGAGGATTAACACGTGATTATGTAAAAATGGTTACTATAGGGGTATACGAAGCTGAAATAAATGTAGTTATTCACTCATATGGAGGAATAGCCACTATCCAAATAGATGATGAAGAAATTGAAATTATTTTTACTGATATTGGTCCTGGAATAGAATCAATAGACAATGCAATGAGTGAAGGATTTTCAACAGCAAGTTCATATGCAATCGAAAATGGATTTGGTGCTGGAATGGGATTACCTAACATCAAAGCAGTATCTGATGAAATGGAACTAACATCTTCTAAAGAAGGAACAAGATTATATCTAAAATTTTATATTAGTAGTGATAATTATGAAAGTTAAAGATATCTTAGATTCAAAACATTTTCAATTAATTTCAAATACTTCAGGAATTGAAAATGAAGTGAATGGTATGTTTTCATGTGATTTACTCAGTCAAGTAATGGGATTCGCCAAAGAAAGCAATATATTGATAACGGTTTTGAATAACATAAATGTTCTAGGGGTTGCTAGTTTGTTAGATTTAAGTTGTGTGATATTTTCACATAATGCTCAAGTAAAACAAACAGTTATAGATAAGGCAAACGACCTTAGTATCCCTCTATTAAGAACGAAACTTCCTACATCAGAAACCGTAATAATTTTGCACAAAATCGGAGTAAAAAATTAAATTTTATTACGATTTACATATACATTCAATTCTCTCACCTTGTGCAGACGTTTTGATGACACCAAACAATATATTAAATATGGCGATGCTTAAGAAATTGGACTTTGTGGCTATTACAGATCACAATACAACCAAACAACTTAAAGTATTCAGTGAATTAGAAGATTCATACGATTTTGTTTTTATTCCAGGAGTTGAAGTTACCGTTAAAGAAAATTTTGATGTCCTTTGCTTCTTTAAATCATTTAATAATGCATTAAAATTTGATAAATTATTAGAAAAAAACTTAGATGGTGAATGGGGCGTATTTACTCCAAAAGATCAAATACTTACAGATATATATGACACAGAAGTTGGCAATTTCCATAAACCATTAACCTCTACTTCAATACCTTACAAAGAGCTTTTTAAAGAGGTAAGGAAGCTTAATGGGCTTCTAATATTATGTCATATAGATAGATCATCTCATAGTGCATTTAATATTGTGGATTTTAATGATATAGAATTTGATGCAATTGAAATATCAAAATATTCAAAAGACACATTTCTTAAAAAATATCCAGAACTTAAAAAATATAAAATAATATTCAATTCAGATTCACATACACTACTATCTATATCAGAAAGAGAATATACACTTGACTTAAAAAATAAGTCTCTTGAAAGCTTTTTTGACTATTTTAGAGGTGAAGACAATGAATGAATTATCTCTACATATTCTTGATGTTTGTGAAAATTCAATAAAAGCTGATGCAAATTTAATAGAAATTATTATTACTGAAAATATTAAAGACAATACATTCAAAATCGATATTATTGATAATGGATACGGAATGAGCGAATTAACATTATTGGAAGTCTCAGACCCTTTCTTTACAACAAGAACAACTAGAAACGTTGGGCTTGGATTATCATTATTTAAAATGGCTGCCGAAATGACAGGTGGTAATATGGTTATAACTTCAAAATTAAATAAAGGAACAACTGTAACAACTATTTTTGAACATAATCATATTGATAGATCTCCGCTAGGAGATATTGAAGATACAATTATTATTCTTGTTTTAAATGAAAAAGACATAGATATACATTATGAGCACATATATAATAGTAAAGTTTACACTTTTGATACAAGAGAAGTTAAAAAAGTTCTAGAAGGAGTTCCATTCACTAATTACAATGTAATTTCGTGGATAAAAAATAATATAAAAGAAGGAATCAAGACAATTTTAAAGGAGGAATCAAGATGAAATCTTTAGATGATTTAAAGAAGATTCGAGACGCTGCACAGAGCAAAGTTACAATGCGTGGTAAAAATGATGGTATGAGAATACTAGTTGGTATGGCCACATGTGGAATTAGTGCAGGAGCACGCCCGGTAATGAACAAGTTTGTTGAAATGATAGCTGATTATAAAATAGAAAAAGTTACTGTAACTCCGGTAGGATGTATCGGTGAATGCGCAATTGAACCTATAGTTGAAGTACTTCAAGGTGAAGAAAGAACTACTTACTGTAGGGTTGATGAAGATGCTGTAGAAAGAATTGTCAATGAACATATTATCGGTGGCAAAGTTGTCTTAGATTATGTAATTGGAAAATATAGATTGTAGGTGAATGACAGATGATAGAAAGAGCCCATGTACTTATATGTAGTGGATCAAACTGTATTGCTCGTGGTGCAAAATCATTACATGATGAATTTGAAGAACATTTAACAAGATTAGGAATTAGACACGAAATCAAATTAGTTAATACTGGTTGTGTTGGACTTTGTGAACAAGGACCGTTTGTTATTGTTTATCCTGAAGGTGTTTTTTATGCTTTAGTTAAAGGCAAAGACGTAAAAACAATCTGTGAGGAACATCTTTACAAAGGTCGTATTGTTGAGAAGTTAGTTTTTGATGAAGCTTTAACAGAAAATAAAGAAGTAAAAGCTTTTGATGAAATAAAATTTTATTCAAAACAAACTCGTATTGCTTTAAGAAATTGTGGACTAATCAATCCTGATGATATTGAAGAATACATTGCTAAAGATGGATATCGTGGTCTTGGTCGCGCATTAATTGAAATGACTCCTTTGGAAGTTGTTGAAGAAATGATAGCATCAGGTTTACGTGGTCGTGGTGGTGGTGGATTTTCAACAGGACTTAAATGGAAATACGCTTATAACAACGAATCTGATCAAAAATACGTAATTTGTAATGCAGATGAGGGAGACCCAGGTGCATTTATGGATAGAGCATTACTTGAGGGTGATCCTCATAGTATTTTAGAAGGATTAATGATTGCTGGTTATGCAATTGGTGCGGATAAAGGATATATATACGTTCGTATAGAATATCCTACAGCGATTGAAAAGCTCAAAACAGCAATTTCACAATCACGAAATCTTGGATTACTTGGTAAAAATATATTTGGATCTGGATTTAATTTTGATATCGAAATTAGACTAGGTGCAGGTGCTTTTGTTTGTGGAGAAGAAACAGCCTTAATTGCTTCAATTGAAGGTGGACGAGGTATGTCTAAAAATAAGCCTCCTTTCCCAGCTGAAAAAGGACTTTGGGGTAAACCAACAATCATCAATAATGTTGAAACATTAGCAAACATACCTGAAATATTATTCCAAGGAGCCGAATGGTTCTCAAAAATTGGTACTGAGAAATCAAAAGGTACTAAAGTATTTAGTTTAGGTGGAAATATTAAAAACGCTGGTCTTGTAGAAGTTCCAATGGGAACAACTCTAAGAGAAGTCGTATATGAAATTGGGGGAGGAATCCCTAACAATAAACAATTAAAGGCAGTTCAAACTGGTGGTCCATCTGGTGGAGCAATTCCTGAAAGCCTACTTGATTTAAAAATCGAGTATGAAACACTACTTGAAGTTGGTTCAATGATGGGTTCAGGTGGAATGGTAGTTATTGATGAAGATTCATGTATGGTCGATATCTGTCGCTTCTATATGGAATTTACTGTTGATGAGTCTTGTGGAAAATGCACCCCTTGTCGTGAAGGTACTAAAAAAATGCTTGAGATGTTAGAACTTATCTGTTCAGGCAAAGGTACTTTAGAAGATATAGACAAATTAGAACATCTCGCTAAAACTGTTAAGAGTTCATCTCTTTGTGGTTTAGGGCAAGCAGCTCCAAACCCAGTCCTATCTATGCTTGAACATTTCAGACCAGAATTTGAATCTCATGTTGTAGATAAAGTATGCCCTGGTGGAGTATGTAAACCATTAATTAAATATATTATTACAGATGATTGTATTGGATGCAGACAATGTGCAATAAATTGCCCTGTAGGTTGTATTGACGGATTAGTCAAACAACTACACACTATAGATTCTACAGCTTGTATTAAATGTGGCGTATGCAAAGAAGTATGCCCTGTTTATGCTGTAATTAGTGTTTAGGAGGATGAAAATATGAAAAATATTACATTAAATATTAACGGTATAGATACAACAGTTCCCGAAGACTACTCTGTAATGAGAGCTGCTGAAGAAATGGGATACAATATCCCAAGATTATGTTTCTTAAAAGGAATCAACGAAACATCAAGTTGTCGTTTATGTGTTGTTGACGTTGAAAACCTAAAAGGACTTACAAATTCTTGTACCTTAGCTGTACAAGAAGGAATGGTTGTAAAAACCGATACAGATGAAATTCAAGAATCTGTTGTACAAAACTTACAATTACTAGCTAGTAATCATGTATTTTCATGTTGGACATGTGAACGAGAACATAATTGTGAATTACTAGATTTAATGAAAAGATACAATGTTGAAAATATTTATGGTGAGAGTGAAAATTTCACTAAAAAGGAACGAATAATCAATGATTCTTCATTTCCTATAGTTATAGATAGTGGGAAATGTATTTTGTGTGGAAGATGCATAACTGCCTGCGAAGTTCACACTGGATTGAATATCCTAGCCTTCAACAAACGTGGTAATGAAACATATGTAGGTCCTGCTTTAAACCACAATATGGAAGATAGTGGTTGTGTATATTGTGGAAAATGTATTCAGGCTTGTCCTGTAGCTGCAATCAAAGAAAAATCAGAAATTGATTTTGTTCTTGCTGCACTTAAAGATAAAACTAAAAAAGTTGTTGTTGGACCAGCTCCATCTGTGCGAGTAGCACTAGGAGAAGAATTTGGTTCAAAAATTGGCGAAAACGTTGAAGGTAAAATGTTTAAGTCATTTGAGCTTGTTGGATTTGATGAAATAGTGGATATCAATTTTGCTGCAGATTTAACAATTATGGAAGAAGGACATGAACTTCTTGAAAGAATTAAATCAGGCAAAAATTTACCATTGTTTACTTCTTGTTCACCTGGTTGGATAAACTTTGTTGAACAATATGAACCTACTTATATAAGCAACTTATCTACAGCAAAATCTCCTCAACAATCTGGAGGGATTATTGCTAAGCATTACTATGCTAAGGAACTTGGATATAACATTGAAGATATTGTATTCGTTTCAATAATGCCTTGTATCGCCAAAAAAGAAGAAGCAAGACGACCTGAAATGGAATCTAGAGGAACTAGAGATGTTGATTACGTTCTTACTACTAGAGAATATGCTAGATTATTAAAACGTAAAGGGATCGATCTAATGAAATTAGAAGATGCAAAACCTACTGGTTTTCTAGCAGAATATACAGGTGCAGGTGTTATATTTGGTGCTACTGGTGGAGTAATGGAAGCGGCACTTCGTACAGTCTCAGAAATTTTGGGAGAAGAACCAAGTAAAATTGACTTTACTCCTGTTAGAGGAATTATTGATATTAAAGAAGCAACATATAAACTTGCTGGAATGGATATAAATATCGCAGTTGTAAATGGTATCGCAAATATCAGAACTTTCTTTGAAAGAATGAAAAAATCAGAGAAAGAATACCACTTTGTTGAATTTATGGGATGCATCGGAGGATGTATTAATGGTGGAGGGCAACCTATTCACCCTGCTAAAATTCAAGATACAGTTGATATAAGTGCACTTAGAATTCAGTCTTTATATGAAATTGATAAGAATATGGAGCTTAGAAAATCTCATACTAATAAGAATATTATTAAACTCTATGAGACAATGCTTAAAGAACCAGGTTCACACTTAGCTCATGAACTATTGCATACAACTTACAAAGCTAGAACATTCTATAAATAAT
>CAYVZR010000057.1:0-7961 GCA_964456195.1 uncultured Candidatus Izemoplasmatales bacterium
GAAATCTAGATGATGGCTTTTTTTATTACTAAAAATGTGTATAATTAATAACTAAGTGAAAAAGCTATTGTGTATAGAAATGGGGGTCGACTTATGATATGAGCCAAAAGATAAGATTAGCAGAGCGAGTCATAACCGCATCACGGCACGCTAGAGTTGCTAAGGCGAGTCGATTTGGTATTATGATAAGCGCCATATTAACATTTCTAATATTTGCAATTTCATATTACGGGGAGGTAGTTGGTAACTTCACATTCACTGTTGATAGACCGGCACAGAATGCTGGTATCACAATGTATGAAGACCACATTGCACAAGTTTATACAGCAAGATTAATTTCTGAAAAAGTTGAAGACTCAACAGGGATGACTTCATATTGTGGAACGGAATATACAAATTTTCCATTAGGCAGTAGTGTGTGTATACCAATAGATGAAGAATTATCTATGGTAGATGGACAAAATAATGGAGATTCATACATTGCGTATACATTTTATGTAGAAAATGCTGGTGATGCTACCATTGATATGAGTGCTACAATGAATATGATTTCTTCATCAATGGGTGCTGAAAATGCATTAAGGGTTCGAATTATTTTCGATGGAATTGGAACTACTTACGCTGAAAGACAATCAGAAAATGGAACCGCACCTGGAGAATTAGAACCACTTACCGAAGCATTCTATAGCCCAACAGAGGTTACGCATCAAGAATTTACAGACTTCAAACCAGGAGATATCGTTAAAGTAACAATCGTTATTTGGTATGAAGGCGAAGACGCCGATCATGTAATATCATTAATGGGCGGTGGTGTTAAACTAGACATGCAGTTCTCTGTAACGGATGTCTACACTAACAATGATTAACACAAGAAATAAAATAATATAAAAAAATAAAAGGAGAAATGAAATGAAAAGTTTAAAAACGAAAGTAATTATGTCAGCAATCGTGCTTGTATTTGCGCTGATCGCGACTATTGGTTCAACTTATGCTTGGTTCACTGTTTCAAATACTGTAACAGTAGATACTATGAATATTTCTGTTCAATCAACTGAATCATTATTGATGAGAGTATGGAACACAGGAGAAACTGAAACAGCGGCTCAAGAATATGGTGCATATAACTATGGTACCGCAAGTGCTCCTTGGGCTATAAGTGATTTTACTAGTACAGTAAGTATAATGGATTCTACCGCATACAGTAATTACCAAGATTGGGATTTATTACCTGTTACTAGTTTAACTGGAGAATCAGCTGGGCTTACAGATTATACTGGTATTGATATTAATACTTTAAGATATCTTACAGACAGTACCCTTTCAACTAGACCTCTCGCAAGTGCTGGCGTTGGAAATATTTCTGGATACTTTTTAGAATTCAGTTTTTGGTTATTAAAACCAGGCGGATTAAATACTGATGTAGTACTTAATTATGTAATTGATGGAGTAGAAGAAAATTCTATATTTATTGGTGTAATAGGAGAAAATGATTCTAATGTAGATACTGATTTTCTATTTGGAGCTGGTTTAGATTTCGGGTTTGCTTGGGTAGACGGTGATGCTGGATGGAATGACGGTGCAACTGATTCAGTTGTAAATATAGCTACTTCAGTAGCAACTGCCTTGACAACTATGACTGGAACTGCAGCAACTACTATCACGCAATTAGCGGATAATGTTCCTGAATTAGTTACAGTAAGAATTTGGATTGAAGGTTGGGATGCTGATGCAGATAACGATGCAATGGGAACAAGCTTTGATTTAGACTTAAGTTTTGTTTTACGTGACGATCAATCATAGTCTCAAAATTAAATAAACTTTAAAAAGATAAAAACATAACTTAGGCTAACCCCTAAGTTATGTTACCTTAAGGGGTATGTTTTCTGAGTTCAAATAAATATTTTTGAACTTAGAGAAGATATTATTATAAAAATTGCAATAAATAGCCCAAAAACGGTAAAAATTGCAAATATATGATGAAAAAAACTCTTATATAATATATAATATAGTTTAGTACTTATATTATTTATTGAATTGAGGAGATTTATATGAAAGATAATGTTACACCAAAAAAGAAAAAATATAAAATAGCTAATATAGTTTTTTGGATTATTTTAGCAATAGTTGCTATCTATTCAGTAGTTACTTTAACATCAACTGATGATGGCGTAACTAGTATTTTTGGGAATACTGCTTTTACTGTGCAGACAGATTCTATGTCACCAACATTTGAAAAAGGGGATCTAATTTACGTAGATACTGATTTTAATGTTGAAGATATTGAAGTAGGAGATGTAATTACTTACAACGCTTTAATTGATGTTGATGGTGACGGGGAAGCGGAATTAGTTTTGAATTCACATAGAGTTATGTCTATTGAAGAAGATGTAAACGAATATCTTCACTTTGTTACTCAAGGAGATAATAATACATCTCAAGATCCTGACACTATACATGAAAATCATGTAGTTGCTATTTGGAATGGAAAAGTTACTGGAAATCTTGGCGGTATTATAGACGGAATAGTTGGATTTTTAAAATCCGGAACAGGTTTCTTTATTTTCATAGTATTACCATGTTTTGCTTTCTTAATATATGAAGTTTATAAATTTGTAAACGTTATGTCAGATTATAAAACTCAACAAACATTAGAAAGTAGAGTTAAACTTCAAGAAGAAGCTGTTGCTTTAGCTAAGAAACAACTTGAAGAAGAAGCTAGATTACAAGCTTTAGAAAAAGAAAACGATAAATAATAGTATTAAATAATTTGTTGTATCTTTAAAAAGGGAGACATATATGAATGAGTTTTCACGTTATTATGTAGAACTTTATAAATATATTTGGCAAGATATCATTGCCTTCTTTAGAGATGCTGTATGGAATGATACCTTATTACAGATAGCAAGAAATGTAAAATCATATTTTGATTTATTGGTAACTGATTCAGGAGACTTTAGTATTGTTTCTTGGGTTATGGTAATTTTCACATTCATTTTGAATATTTCTCTATTACTTTTCTTGATAGTAAGATTGTATTTATGGTTAAGAAAATTTGCAGCATTTAGAGCTATTGAAATTGAAAAGAATGAATTGATAGAAGAAATAGCAAGATTAAATGATAGAGTATTAGAATTAGCAGACGAAAAAAACCAAATACTTGCATTGAAAGTTTCACAAATGGGTGCAAACCAAGGTTCAACAGAAATCAACTACAATGTACCTGCTGGTGGAGCTGCTTTGGGTATGGCAGGAGCAGGAGCAGCAGGAGCATTGGGTATTGGTAGTTTAGCCAAAGGCCCAGGTGGTTCTTCGTTTATTCCATCACTAGGTGGAAGCGGCGGCGGTGGCGGCGGAAGATCATCTTCTTCTGATGCGCAATTGAAAGCTGGTCATTCAAGATTTGTTAAATTAATTAATGTTGATAAGCGATATGAAGGGCAAGATACACATATTTATATGGACGAAGCTGATTACTTGCAACTTCCTGAAATAATAACTAGATTTGTAAATTTTGCTTGTTCTAAATTAAAACTATTTTATACAGAAAAAACAATATCTTACTTTTTTGCTGGCATGGCTGCTTCTAAAGTAATGATTTTAGAAGGTATATCTGGTACTGGTAAAACCAGTCTTCCATATGCTATGGCTAAGTTTTTTGGTAATAATGCATCAATTATTTCTGTTCAACCATCATGGAGAGATAGAGCAGAAATTATTGGTTATTTAAATGAATTTACAAAGAGATTTAATGAAACTAATTTCTTAGAATCTCTATATGATGCAATATATCGTAAAGATGTTAATTACATTGTTTTAGATGAAATGAACTTGGCAAGAATTGAGTATTATTTTGCTGAATTCTTATCAATCATGGAAATGCCAGATCCAACTGAATGGAAAATTGATTTAGTACCAGATACTAGACCAAACGATCCATTGAAAGTTATTGATGGTAAAATTACTGTTCCACTAAACGTATGGTTTGTTGGTACAGCAAATAGAGATGATTCTACTTATACAATTACTGATAAAGTTTATGACCGTGCTATTTCGCTTACCTTTGAGAGTAAAGCTGAATCATTTACGGCTCCTGAAACTGAACCAGTACATATGAGTGCAAGTTACTTACAAGAGTTATTTGATGATGCAATTCATAAATACCCTGTAAGTGTAAATTTATTAGAAAAATTCAAGATACTAGACAAATATGTTCAAGAAAAATTCAAAGTTGCTTTTGGTAACAGGATTATGGGTCAAATTCATAAATTTATTCCTGTATTTGTAGCATGTGGTGGATCTGAAGTAGAAGGTTTAGATTTCATTTTTGCAAACAAAGTCTTAAGAAAATTTGAAAACTTGAATCTAGCATTCTTACAAAACGAATTAGATCAATTACAAATACAAATCAGAAAAATATTTGGTAAGAATGAATTTGAAGCATCTCAAAAGTCAATTCTAGATTTTAAAACCCACTAATAGGTGATATAAATGGAAAAAGGTTCGGCAAAAAAGTATTTCAAAAAAATTAATACGACTTTCGAAGGTGTTAATAGACAAGATGACTTTGCAAAATCTTTTCTAAGTGTTCTTCAAGGAGCAGACACCAAACTGTATCATAAAGAAAGACGAGAAAGAAGAGTCTTTGAAGACTTTTTTATGGATGCAATTGAAGAGATAATACCCGTTATCGATAAACTAACAAGAAATCCTTCTGAAAACTTAAAAAAGCATCAAGAAGTTGTTCCTGTTGAGCGTGCTAAAAAAATTGATGCAGACACAGTTAGACATTTAGCAGCTAATACACAATTTATTAAAGATGTTGATAGTGACGGAAATGTTATTCCTTACAAAGTATTAACTAGTTACTCAGAAGCTGATTTAGGGACTTATGAAAACAGATTCATTATGTCTTTAGTAAATAAATTATATACATTTATTGAATTGAGATATGATGTAATTGTAGACAAAGCAAAAACTGAATATATTAACTACTTAAAAATTGATTCTACCCTAGAATGGGAAGATTCAACTATTGATTATGATATAACTTTTAGAGTACATCAAGATTCATCTCAAGATGAAATAGGTAAAAGAAATCTTGAACTTCTTAAAAGAATGACAGAGTTAAGAACATTAATTACCAATTATAAAATGTCGAGATTCATGAAAGATATGTCTGAATTTCCACCAGTAAGACCACCAATCATGAAAACAAATAAAATTTTAAAAAATTATGATTATAGAGCATGTTACGATATGTGGGTATTATTGGACGGTACAGACAGAATTGGTTATGATGTAGATGTTTTTGAAAGAGATATAGAGTTTGAAGGGAAATATTTAGCTGAAGTTGAAAATGCATTAATGGTTATATATGCAACTGTAGCTAATAATCAAATTGAAGATTTCGAATTGTCATTTGATACACCATTTGATTATCGTAAAAGAAAAACACCTAAAGTTTTAAAGCAATATATAAACGATAAATATATTGATCCAGGAGAATTCATTTTCCAAGATAACACAATGAATCAATATTTCTTAGATCAAATAAAAAGATCTAACGAAGGCAGATTAAAGACTTTAGTTAATGCAGGGATTAGAGAAGATGAAGCAGTTAAGATGATTTACCAAAGATTATCATCAATCGCAGATGCTGCGTTTGTAAACTTCATCAATGAAAACTTTAAACCCGAAGAAGAAAAAGATGTAAATGATCAAATTTTAATTCAAAAGAAAATACTTAAAGCATATAGAAGTATCGATGAAATTCAAAAAAATAATATAGCAAATATGCAAACACAAAAAGCTTTAGCTCAACTATCTTTAAATAATTATGAAGAAGAGTTAAGAAAACAAATTGAAGAAGCAAAACTCCGAAAAGAATTAGGTCAAGCTGAAAAACTAAGAGACTTAATGGAAGAAAAACGTAATGAAGTGGACAAAGAAATTAATAAGAAAAAGAAACTTCAAAAAGCAAAAGATATCTTAGATGATGCTGAAAAAGAAAGAAGAGAAAAGAAAATTAAGGAATTAAGAGAATTTTACTAAAAGTAATTATAGTTAGAAATTAAAGAGGTGATATTATGATAAAAAAACGACTATCCTTATCTCTAGTTGCACTGATAGGATCTGTATTTTTGTTTGTAATCGCCTCTTTTGCTTGGTTTGCTGTATCTAATATTGTAAATATCGGAGAAACTATAATAGAAACACAAGATATAGATGTTGTTGCTGTTTTATATGAATCATATGATGATTTGACTTATGATGAAGTATCAAGTATTGACTTACAAACTCAAGTGCCTGGAGATATTAAGTATTATAAGTTATTAATAACAAACAATAATGATTTTGCTATCGCGACTCAAGTTTCTTTATATGGATTAACTGATACTTATACAGCTATTGGCGGAGACACTTCAAATTACACCGCTGGAAGATCTTTGGCTGAAGTATTATTATTAAATGCATCAAATAATATAGATTCTGTTACTATTGTCAATCAAAGCTTGACTTCTTTGATGATTTCTACAAAAGTAATTACGCACGAAAGTGTATCTATACCAGCTTCTGGGACAGCGGAACTGTATTTTTCTTTTACTGTTTCTGATGATGCTGGAAATGATTATCAAAATTTGAGACTGGATTTTACTAATTTATTTATCCAGTCATCAAACTAGAGGTGATAATATGAAAAAAAGTTTAATATTATCACTAGCATCCCTTTTCTTGATTATTACTTCTCTTATATTATTAGGAATTACTTATGGATGGTATGGAGATGTAATTGATTTCAATTCAGGAGTTATTTCTGTGGGTGACTTAAGATATTCACAAAATGGTGATTTTATAGCTAATGATACCGTAATTTATCCAGGCTTAGAATTGCTAAGCACTAATATTGATGTAACTAACGAATCACCAATAGAATCACAATTAAGGATTCAAATTACATATACTAGGATTACAAATCCTGGAGATGCAGGCCTTATTACTGAACTAGGCTATGTTTATACCGATGCACTTACAGAACATATCTCAGTAGTCTTTGATTCTACTTTTGTTTATGACACAGAGTATTGGTACTTAAATGGAACAACTTCAACAATATTAGCTGATTCAGGAATAATAGCTTTAATTTCATCAATTACTTATGCTGGTGAAAACACAAATATTGATTACGTAGAACAAGACGTTGCTGTTTCAGTCACTATTGAAGTTAAACAGGATGATAATGTAACTTGGTCTGAATTGGCTAGTTATGATTTTCTAACAGGTGAACCAGCAGCTTAATGGAGCTTAAAAACTCCATTTTTCTTAGGAGAGATTATGAAAAGCACACTTAAAAAAATTGCTAATGTAATTCCATATTTAATTCTTCTAATTGCTTTTATTCTTATAATATCAGTTGTATCTTCTATTAAAAAAGGAGAAACCCCTACGATATTGGGAAAAGCAATATTTTTAGTTGTATCTCCATCGATGGAAGATACAATTATGGTTGGAGATATAATCTTCGTGGATACAAAAACAGAGAGCTACAATGTGGGTGACATTATCTCTTTCAATAAACCTGATGAGGATAATATAGTAATTACTCATAGAATTATAGAAATAGAAGAAATAGACGGTATTAAGTATTATACAACTCAAGGTGATAATAACTTTGAGACACTAGATTGGGAAAATGATTTTACTGAAGATCAAATTATAGGTAAATATGCTTCAAAATCAGGATTTATTGGTAAAATATATTCTGCAATATATTCTGGAGGAATTAGTTTAGTTTTTATTATAATAATTACAGTTTTTGTAGCTATAGGGGTTATGGAAGTTATTAGTATAATAAAAGTCTTAAGCGAAGCAAAAGAAAAGAAAGCTTTAGAAGACGAAAAAGAAAGACTAGTTCAAATAGAAGTAGAAAGATTGCGTAAAGAACAAAAAGAAAAGGAAGAATA
>CAYVZR010000058.1:0-7944 GCA_964456195.1 uncultured Candidatus Izemoplasmatales bacterium
TGTACTTGGTCAAACTGTTGAAGAAATGGCTATTGCTGAAGGATTTGATGCAGTTCATGCTAAGATCGTAGTAACTGCTGATGGTAAAAACATATTATTTGTAATTTCTGAAACAAATGGTGGATTTGAGCTTGTTGCTCAACACTCATTATTTACAGATGCTAAATCAGCTATTGAATCACATTCTGGTTATACTCTAACTGGTTTAGAGCTTATGACAGATGCTGATGTAGCAGCAAATGCTTACTTAACTGGATTAGGTGCTGGATATACAACAATTGCCGAATGGGCAATAGATACTGGCGCTCCTGTTGAATTCACTCAACTTTATGCAACAGACTTTGGTTGGGATGACGCTTATGTAGTATTATTTATTGATGGTTACTACATTGGATGGGCATGGTTATAATATTTAACCAATAACCAATAATCATATTTTCAAAAGTTAATAAAAATAATAACCTATTACTAGTGTTCTATAACGAATACGGTAATAGGTTTTATTTTGCAATATTTTATTGATATAATTTAATTTGCAATACTTATAATCAATGTAATAATATAATAAAAAAACATGCTGATTAGGTATTTAACTTATGTATAAGGAATATCCACATAATGGCTAACTTAAAGAATTAAATCGATGTTGATTAGTTTGTAAAAAATATAAAATACATTATTGTATTTAGCTGTTAAATATAGTATAATGAAGTGATAAAAATTTTAAAGTGAGGATGACATTATGAGAAGCTATATTATTCAGAGAATTTTGTGGATATTCGTAATTCTTTTTTCAACTCTAACTATTACATTTGTATTGTTGAAATCTGCACCAGAATATCCGCCAGCGAAAACCGAAGACAAAGACGTATGGCTGGAGCAACAAGTTTCCAGTGGTTATTATTTAAGAGAGTATTATGCCATAGCTAGTGAAGACGACATGGCTGAAGTAGCCAGAATTAAAATTGAATATGTAGATCGAATAAATAAAACTGTATTTATTGTGAATCCAATTCAGGATTCATCAACAATTAAAGTTTTTTATCGTGTACCTATTTATGAACAATATTTTAAGTGGGGATTTAATGTTCTTACTGAATGGGATTGGGGATTGTCAACTCGTATTCGAGCAAATACTCCTGCATTCGCTATCATTGCGGAACGAATCCCACTAACGCTTTCATTGAATATCTTTATTTTAATATTCTATATACCATTAGGATTTTTATTTGGTATTATAGCAGCGTTAAAAAAAGACACAATAGTAGACAACATAATGCAAATTTCCATTATGTTCTTTTTGTCGCTACCAGCTTTAGTATTTATTTTGTTATTGATTATACTTTTTAGTTATCAGATGGATAATTTTTTACCATCCTTATTCCCATTAATTGGTATTGAATCAAACTGGGAAGTTGCGAAAGGATTTATTATTCCAGTAGTTGCTGCAGGAATGCCTGCAGTTGCAGGATTTACTAGATTGCTTCGTGCAGAATTATCTGAAGTTTTGACTAGTGAGTTCGTATTGCTTGCAAAAACGAAAGGATTAAGTCATCAACAAGCTGTACTAAGACATGCTATTCGTAACTCTTTAGTACCGATGATTCCAATAATCATAGGATCTTTTGCTGGGTTATTGAGTGGGTCATTTATCCTTGAGAGAGTTTATGGAATACCAGGAGTTGGATTAGTTACTCTAAGAGCGCTAACAAAAAGTGCATATGATTATAATGTTCTTATGAGTTCAAGTGCTTTTTATGGTGTTATTTCCTTAGTTACAATACTTATTGTGGATTTATCATATGGATTAATTGATCCTCGAATTAGAATGGGGGCTAAAAGATAATGGAAAACTATCCTAAAGATTATTTTAAATTAGTTAATACTGATGAAGACAGAATATTAGACAAATCTTTAAAGACGAAACAATTATCATATTTCCAAGATGCAATGCTTAGATTCGGGAAAAATAAGTATAATCTTATTGCTTCATTTATACTGTTATTCTTAATTGCAATGGCAATTATCGTACCTATAATTACTCCTGAATACTTATATACTGAAGTAAATTCTGAAATAAGCTTATTGCCACCAAGAGTGCCAGTACTATCTGAATTCGGCATTTTTGATGGAACAAAATCCTTTAAGAACATGCAAGTAGATGAAACAACTATTTCCGAAGAAACAGGATTAGGATATCCTACAGAAGGAGTAAATGTTGAATATATTGACATGAATACATTGAAAAATGAAATACAAATTGGAACAGTTGTTGATCCTTCTTTTAAAGGTGGAACAAACGAACTTACAATTGCAACTGGAAAATATGCTCATGTAATTACAACAAGAGACTTGATTCCAGTTAGTATTGGGCAAAGCATATATATTGATGTAAATGACTTATCAGGCGGTAAATTAGAGGTTTATTTAGTAAAATCTAATGCTACAGTTACTGAAACAAGAGTAGATATTGTAACTGAAGAATCTTTTGAAGTAACTAGAATGCTTACTCAGGTAGGTGATATAGATGTTTCATGGGGTGATGTTCGATATATGAGCTATCTTGGTTCTATCGATAGCATTGGTATTGGTATGAATTCTATATTATTAGAAAGTTCTGGATATGGACTGCTTGCTTTTAGATATGTAATAGATAGTCCTGCTTCAGGCAGTACAGAGTTTATTTCTTTAAATTCAATCTATACAACTAATGGAGATCAAGATGCTGATAAAGTTAAAGACTATAGTGGGTATGAGTTAAGTGCATTTTCACAAGTATCTTTAGATGCTGCTATAGAAAATGGAAATTATACTAGGCTGAACGCTGAAAGACTTGTTGCAAGTTACGTATACGATTCATATTCTGCATTATTTGATGACAAAGCTGCCAGAATTGGTGGAGTTGAGTATGATAGAATCCTTTCTGAAAATGAAGGAATGGAAGATTCTATTAAAATTAAAACAACAGATGATCATGCGTGGACATTTGCAGAGGGATTTCCTATTACAGAAGTATTGGGATATACAGAGCGAGTTGTAACAATTGATGGTGTTGAACAAGTATTTAGAACTTATGATGTAATGCAAGATGGTAAATATGCACTTGGCTTTGATGAAATACCATATTTCGTTTTTGGTACTGATGTTGGAGGTAAAGACTTATTTAGTTTAATATGGTTAGGATTAAGAACATCATTATTATTAGGATTCTTAGCTGCTATAACAAATACATTCTTTGGAATTATTTGGGGTTCTATTTCAGGATATTATGGTGGACAAACAGACATATTGATGCAACGATTTACAGATATTTGGGGTAGTTTTCCTCAAATCACAATGATCTCGATTATAACCGTTATTATTGGTCCCGGATTCTTAGCACTATATATATTCATGGTATATGACGGCTGGATTCAAGTAGCATATGTTACTCGACTTCAATTCTATCGTTATCGTGGTAGAGAGTACGTACTAGCTGCTAGAACAATGGGCGCATCTGATAAAAGAATCATCTTCAAACATATTTTACCGAATGCTCTTGGTACTATTGTAACAAGAGTTATCTTGAGTATTCCTTTAGTTATATTCTTAGAAGTAAACTTATCCTATCTAGGATTTGGTATTGGTAATGGACAAAAATTGAGCATAGGTCCTTTTGAATTAACAGGTACATCAATTGGAGTTATATTAAATGATGGACAAACACAAATATTAGCTGGAAACCTTTGGTTAATTATATACCCTACAATCATTGTTTCCGTTTTGATGATTACCTTCAATATGTTTGGTAACGCATTACGTGATGCTCTAAATCCACAATTGCGAGGTAATTAATAATGAATAAAGAAAAAGTATTAGAAGTAAATGGACTAAAAGTATCATTCAGAACTCCTAACGGTTTAGTTCGAGCAGTTCGTGACGTATCATTTGATTTATACAAAGGTGAGACATTAGCGATTGTTGGAGAAAGCGGTAGTGGTAAATCTGTAACAAACCGTGCTATTATGGGTATATTAGCAGGAAATGGAATTATTGATGGTGGAAAAATAAGTTATGCAAACCAGGACTTAACAAAATTGTCAGAAGCAAACTTCCATAAGATTCGTGGAAATAAAATTGGTATGATCTTCCAAGATCCATTATCAAGTTTAAATCCAACGATGAAGATTGGGAAGCAAATTACTGAAGCAATGCTTGTAAATGGTGATAGAATTAAAAATCGCATGTTAGATATTTATCATCATGAATTTCATAACTACTTAAACGTTGTGGAAGAAATTAAAATCCTTAAAAAACAAATTGATATGTTCTCATATGAAGTTAAAGTTGAAGAGGATTTAACAAAAAAAGAGAAAAAAGAGAAAATAGCAGAAATAAAAAGAAGTCATAAGGCACAAATTGCTGAATTAAAAAAAACTTTGGACCCACTTAAAAAGAATTACTTAAATAAAAGAAAAGAAGCAAAAGAGATTGTTGGTAAAGAAGTTATAGTAGTTAAAGCTGAAAGAGACAAAGTTCTTAAAGATTTAAGAGTAGAACTGAATGCTTTTAAGGCAACTGTAAAATCTGCAACTGACAATGAAAAAGAAAGCCTTAAAGAAGAACTTCAAAAGAAGATTGATCACTTAGATGATCAAATAGAACAATATAAACGTAGATTTAGAGTTACTAAGAAAGAAGCATATGATCGTGCTATAGGCATAATGACTGAAGTTGGAATAGGAGAAGCAGAAAAAAGATTTAATCAATATTCTTTCCAATTTTCTGGAGGTATGCGTCAACGTATAGTTATTGCAACTGCAATAATAGCTGATCCTGAGTTATTAATATGTGATGAACCAACAACTGCCCTTGATGTTACAATCCAAGGTCAAATCTTGAATTTAATTAAAAAAATCAAAAGAGAACGTGACTTATCAGTAATCTTTATTACACATGATTTAGGTGTAGTAGCAAACATCGCCGATAGAGTTGCAGTTATGTATGCTGGTAAAATTGTTGAATATGGAACATCTGAAGAGATTTTCTATAATCCACAACATCCTTACACTTGGGCATTATTAGCAAGTGTACCAGACCTAGATACTACTGAAAGATTAATATCAATACCAGGGACTCCTCCTGATATGCTATTCCCACCAAAAGGAGATGCATTTGCTGATAGAAATAAATATGTATTAGAAATTGATTTTCATGAGCATCCACCTTACTTCAAAGTGAGTGATACTCATTATGCAGCAACATGGCTTCTTCATCCAGATGCACCAAAAGTTGAAATGCCTAAAATTGTCCGAGATAGAGTTGCAAAATATCAAAGCCAAGATAAGGTTAAAAAGGTGAAAACAAATGGATAGAAATAAAGAAGAAATATTAAGAGTAGAAAATCTTAAACATTATTTTACGTCTGGACACGGGAAAAATAGAATTGTTGTACCTGCAGTGGATGATATATCTTTCACAATTAATAAAGGTGAAGTATTTTCATTAGTTGGAGAATCTGGTTGTGGTAAAACAACTACAGGTAGAGCTATTATTAAATTGTATAATGCTACTGGTGGAAATGTTTATTTCCACGGGCAAAGAATTATTGCAGATGCAAAAGCAGCAAAAAAGCTGTATAAAAAAGGAGAAATTTCTAAAGAAGAAAAACTTCAAGCAAAATATGATAAAAAGTTTGAAAAAATAGTTACTCCTGAAATGAAGAGACAGGCTAAAGCAATTGATGAAAATTCTCCTTTAGTACTTGAAGCAATAGAAAAATATCTTGAAGAAATTAGCGAGACAGAAAAACATATTGATGCAGTGACTAAGGAAAAAAGTGATTTAGTTGGTAAAATAGCTAGTGATAAAGGCAATAAAGACCTAAAAAAAGAATTATCAACACTTAATTCTACATTGAGAAATTTAGGTAGAAGAATTAAACTTAATAAAATGAGAATTAGAAAAGGTAAAAAAGTACAAAAAAGACTTATTTTAGATAAAAACAAGGATCTT
Source organism: uncultured Candidatus Izemoplasmatales bacterium (assembly GCA_964456195.1). Taxonomy (GTDB): domain Bacteria; phylum Bacillota_I; class Bacilli_A; order Izemoplasmatales; family Izemoplasmataceae; genus JAFGXW01. Next base: position 5,995 of record CAYVZR010000058.1, read on the forward strand.
ATGAGAAGAATGCAAATGATTTTCCAAGATCCAATAGCATCTTTAAATCCTCGTATGACTGTAAAAGAAATTGTTGCAGAAGGATTACGTATTAAAGGAGAAAAAGATGAAGTTGAAATTGATAGACGAGTAAAAGACGCTTTAAATATCGTTGGTTTATTACCTGAGCATGCAGGAAGATATCCTCATGAGTTCTCAGGTGGACAAAGACAACGTATTGGTATAGCAAGATCACTCGTTTCTGATCCGTCATTTATCATTGCAGATGAACCAATCAGTGCATTAGATGTATCGATTAGAGCACAAGTTATTAACTTGTTAAACGACTTAAGAGAGAATTTTGGAGTTACAATATTCTTTATTGCACATGACTTGTCTGTCGTAAAATACTTTAGTGATCGTGTTGCAGTTATGTATTATGGAAAAATAGTTGAAATGGGAGATAAGGATAAAATATTTGATCACACACTTCATCCTTATACCTTATCTTTGATTGATTCTATTCCACATCCTGACCCTATTTACGAGCAAAAACGTGGGGATATCATGAGATATTATCCACATTTAGTTCATGATTATTCAAAAGAACAACCTACATTAAAAGAAGTTGAACCTGATCATTTTGTGTTATGTAATACAGAGGAGTTTAAAAAATATAAGGCTCAAGTAGAATCGAACATAAAATAATGTATTATAAGAGATTTTTCACTTTATTATTTTCTTTACTATTAATTTCTTTTATTCTTCATTACATTTTATATGTTAGAACATATGATGAAGGTTATAATTTTAATTCAGTTTCAAATTCTCTGTTTATGGTGGGTGTTGTTGGGTTTTTCCCAGCATTAATGGCCCAAATAGGGAGCTATAAATTGTTTTATGGTTTTCAGTTTGCTTTAAGAGGACTCTTTAGTACTGATTTTAGACGAAAGTACCGAAATCTTAGCGACTATATTTTTGAAAAAAAAGTTGATATTCAAACATCAATATATCTCGAACTTTTACTTGCTTCGGGTATGTTGATGCTAGTTGCTATTATCTTTGGACTTCTTTGGGGGAGACAACTATGATAAAAACTATACACAGGAGATTTCTTTCAACAATTATCTTGTTTGCATTATATTATCTTGGTTTTGGTGGATTATTATTATATGGTTACTTAAAAACAGATGGGGGAAATGTAGTTGTTACTTTCATCTTTGTATTTTTTCTTGTTTCGCTTTTTGTGACTTCATATGCAAGTAATAAACTGACTCATCTTATTAATCTATCTTACTTGTACCGTATTTATGATAACCAGGGTGAGCCCTTAAACGTAACAAGAGTTCATGATGTAAATAAACTTCATCAATATCTAAAAAGCAAAGATTATAAGCAATATTCAGGTGACAGTTCTCACCATCTATTTTATCGTGTGGCAAAGGACAATATTAAAAAGATATTTAGTTTGAATATGCTTGAAGTTGTTGTTTACATAAAGGATAAGGATTCTGATTTTTACTTGGACGTAGTAAATGATGAAATCAATGCAATAAAAGATCTATTATTAAAAGATAAAAAGAAAGTTAATAGATTATTTATAACTCAAATAAAAAACATTGATATTTTAGATGAGGCTACAAAAGATGCAATTTCAGAAATTGTATTTATAAGAACTAGATACAATATTATATCCACAATAAATATTGGTGTTTTAAATCAAGAATTAGCTGTGATAAATTATTCTGACACTTTTACACCAAGTTTATATTACGCGTACCATATAGAACAAATTAAAGATTTGGTTTAATTATATTAAGTAAAAGATACCTTCCAAAGCTACAGATATAGAATTATATCTAAACTTAGAAGGTATTTTTATTTACTCTAATATTTTTAAAGAAAAAAACAGTCTAGTGTGCAAAGCGCACTAGACTGTTTTAACGTATATTCTATTGTTCAACTAATCGT
>CAYVZR010000059.1:0-7735 GCA_964456195.1 uncultured Candidatus Izemoplasmatales bacterium
ATAATAACGTAATTGTTTTATACAAGAAATCATAAGGGGTCATTACTTCATTTGGCTTATATTTCAAAAGAAAAGACAGTCGAGATTTTTTCTCAGTTACTGTCTTATCGCTTTCTGTTTTTATATATCTTGGTTTTAGCTTTGCACACTGGCTCGCTACTCTATCAATACATATCTTTACAACATCGCTCTTGGAAATATTTGTCCCAAATGGTGTATAAAAGGTATTTAGATTGCTTATTAATTGTAGTGCATCAAATGAGCCAGTTTTTTTCTTTCGTTTAAATAAAGACATTTAATCACTCCAAACAAAAAGGCAAAATTTTCTATTTGCCCTTTTTGTTATTTTCTTTTCTGATTGTTCCAATTTTTTTGTCACTACGTGTATCTCTACCGTCTTTATTTCTAATTGTTCCTAACGGTAACCCGTATTTTTTCTCAACATTTCCCACTTTAGCATCTGATCTAATTTTTCTAGCCAATTTTCTGTACCTCCTATTACATATTGTTTCACAAACTGTATTTAATGTCAAATGGATATATATAAATAATATTCTAAAAAATTATTTAACCATATTTTCATAGTCAATCTTAAATCTATTTAAAACAACATATGCAATAATCAGCGCTACGGTTCCATCAATTCGTTTATATTTTGAATTTAGTTTAGAAGGTTGTATGTTTCCATTCAAATCTACCTTAGCTTGAGTATTGGCTAGACACCATTTCATGATAGGATTGTTGTTATAGTTCACAAGATTATTTTTAAGGTCAGCTTCTAGGATTTTCATTGGTTCTGACAAAGAATATATTCCTTGCCGTACTTTATCCATATTGAATCCTAAGTCTTCCATCTCTTTTATCCAATACTGCGAATTCCAAGGATCATAACCAACCCATAGCGGTCTAATTCCATAAGTCTGAATCATCTTCATAAACCACTGAGTAACCAAACTAAAATCATTTTGATTTCCTTCGGTGAGTGTTACAAAACCTTTTTTAATCCATATATCATATGGAACATTATCTTCTTTGATTCTTCTCTCAACAACCTCACTCGGCATAAAGAAATGGGGAATAACATACTTCCTATTGCTATCTTTCTTTTGAATCACAAGAACTGCAGCAGTTAAGTCGGTTGTAGAGGATAAATCTACACCACCGATAGCATATGAGTCTCGCAAATCATTAACAGAATAAGTCTCTTCATTATTTAGATCATCATAAGTTAACCATGATCCTGAATCTGCTTGTTTGATATTAAAGTCTTTACATAGCATTGTTACTCTAGTAGATAAATCATGCTTTGATTTGTTCATCACATCTTCAAGATAATTATTTAGTTTGACAACTCCAAGACTGGGGTTGGACTTCTTCCAAGCAGAAGGATCGTCATATATTTCTTTTGTTGAGTCTTGAGTATAAAGCCAGGGCAATACTCTTTCATCATCAATTTCACCCTTCAACATCTTTCTAACATAATCTAATTTACTATCTAAAAAACCACCAACGGTTGTACCTTCTGTGGTTATGATAAATATTAAAGGTTCTTTCTTGGTTGATTGTGATTGCTTAATTGAATCATAGACTTTTGAATCTGTCATTTCATGAACTTCGTCAATACACCCAACTTCGATATTGTAACCATCTTTGTTTCTTGATTGTGCAGATAGTTTCTTAATCTTGTTTTTAGTCTTTGGAGAATAAATGTGATAGATGTTTTTCTTGCTTCTTGTATCCTTTGATAAAGCAGGAGATTGCTCTCTCATATTGTTAATTTCTTCAAAGAGAATGTTAGCTTGTTCCGTTGTGTTAGAGGCACAAATTATATCAACTCCACCTCTAGATAAAAAGAACTCTGCTATATCAATTCCTGCAACAAATGTAGTTTTACCATTTTTTCTAGCTACTAGTAAAATGACTTCATTAAATCTTCTTAAACCAGTATCAACCATTTTAAACCCGTAAGCTACTTGAATTATTACTTTTTCCCAAAGTTCAAGAATGAATGGCATACCGTTAAATGGTGACTTAGTGTGTTTGCAAAAGGTTTCTATAAAATCTATTCGTAGATTGCCTGGCTTTTCATCAAACATATATCTAGGATTATCTAAGTCCTGAATTAGTATATCTAATTCTTTTTTTAATTCCTTACCAACTAGGATATTTCCTGATTCAATTTCCTTATAATAGTTAATTAAATAGTTCATCAACTTGCTCTTTTAAGGAATTCATCAAATGCATCATCTCCATCATCAACTTGTGTACCTAGAATAGTATTGAGTGTTTTGATTACCGTTCCGTATGAGTTCACAAGTTTTGTATAATACTTAGCTGCTTCAGTTTGCCGTTGCATTCCTTTATTAGATATCTGAATAGCTCCATATTTTCTGATTTGCTCTTGTAGCTTATCTAGCTCTACTTTCATAAAAGCAGCTTGATATATTAAATTGTCCACTAACTCTTTCTTTGGTTCATGAACCAAAGAAAAAAGCGATTTTAATCGCTTGTATTCTATATTTAACATATTTACTATTTTTACACTCCCTAAAAAGGCAAATCATCTTCAACTCTTGAATCATATACTCTTTTTACTTTACAAAAATTGTCACTTACATACTTAACAAAGCTTTCTAAATATTCTAAGTAAACATTTTTGATATTTTGATAAGTATCTACTAAATCATTATACGCAGATATATCAATTCCTTGTTCTTGCTCTATATATTCATATCCCAGATTTGAAAAAATGTCACTAATATCAATACTATTATGAAAAATGTACTGATTCTTTTTATCTGAGATAACATCTAAGAATTCAACAATATCCTGAAAATCTGGATTTCTATCTAAAGTGAAATTATTACCAATAAAATCCTCTTCAAAAGGTCCACCATCTACAGTACACATAAAAAAACTATTTACAATTTCTCTATATTCACCAATAGCTTGATTAGATAATTTCTTAAATGGTTCCTTTGTTGAAGAAATGATTGGCACTTCTTCATCTTTTAAAGTATCAGAATCATTACTATGTTCTTTGATGAAATCAATACTACTAACAATGTCTAATTCTTTTTGTGGGCATCCTTCTAAAAACTCATTTACTAAACTCTCTTGATGGCGTTTGATAAATCCCTTATCGTTTGTAACAAATATATATTTTTCATAATCAGCATCTTTTCCAAAATTCAGTACAGACATCCATATCAATGTATCTTTAAATCCTTTATCCGATGTTCCTTCTTGGTTAAAAAAAGGTGGTTTTTTAAATCTTACTCTACACATTAAATCATCATACATTTGCTCCTTAGAATATCCAAAGATAATATTATCCCCAAAGTAGTGTTTAAAATATTTGGAAATTTTTTTTGAACTATCTTTGAAAACCACTTCTAAATCAATTATATTATTTAGTTTAAAGTACCTTTCATTCAAAAAACTATCCACGATTTGTGAGTATTTATCATACATTTGCTTTAATTTTCTATCATTTATTGCTTTTATTTCATTGATGACAATATCAGTAACAAAATAGTCCTCATCACTATTTTTGTTATTGAATAAGTATTCAAAATCTTTATTCTCTATTAGAAAATTAGCATCAAATATAACACAGACATTCATGGGATTCACCTCAAAAGAAATTATAACATTGCTATAGCTAAATTACAATCTCCTAACGAAATTATATATTTTCAAAATTATCACCTTGCGTTTTTTGGTTGCCCACCTAACGGTACCCTGAAAAAAATTAATTTTCGATAGGCAGGGGGGTAATTTCTTCTGGTTCTGAGAGTTCCGTTAAGAACGTTATATTACTATTTTCAATAGTAATAGGCATTTTTTGAATCAATCGTTTGTTTTTGAATGAATACTCAAACGCACAATTGTAATTGATCTTTTTTTCTCCTTGAAGTTCTACAAGAATTACAAATAACAATTCTTCTTTTGACTGTAATAATTTCGCATGAATACCTTTATAGTTATTTTCGTTATTATTATAATCTATAATTGGTAACACTGATTTTGCAGGAAACAAACCAATATTTATTAGTTTAAACACTATAAGATGCCTTGGCTTATTAACTAATGCAGTTCCATTCTTAATTTTCATTTCACCCATTGTATCATGGTAATAGTCTTGTATAATCGCATCTTTCTCAACTGAAAAATTAACTTTATCACCATTTACATAGCAATAATATGTCTTACCAGGTGTTTCTACAATATTTTCATCTATATACTCAATATAATCTTCTTCATGTTGTAGAGGAAAAAAACTCCCTTTGATTCTATACGGTACAATATCAATAGCCAAATATGGTTCATGCATATCTTCTATTTTATAATATTTTGGTTTATAGATAAGATTCTTGAACTGCATTTCATAATTTGAAATTTTATATCTATATTCGCTAATTATGTTTCTTTGAGAAATTACAACGCTATTCAAATATTTATTAAATGAATTGGTAATATTAATCGTGAAATACAATGACAATGCGAATGATGTAGATAAAGTAATTTTAACCACTAGATTTAAGGAACTTCCATCTTCAGTGAAGTAAGAAAAAATTATCGAAAGCAGTAAAATTATGTGTGGTATTAATTTTAAATATTGCTTTTTTACGAATGCTAATATTTCTTTCATGAATAACACCTCCGTTATGAAGTATTATACCAAAAATGAATTACAAAAACGAGTGTTACCTTAAAATTAAGTTACCTTCTTCATCAAATTCCTGTTCTTTTGTAAATCTCTTATGTTCTTTGTTGTGACATTTCTTACACAACAACTCTAAGTTATCCTGATTAAGACTAATCATTGTATCCATCACATTCTGTACAGTGAGTCTTATATTGTGATGAACTTCTTCTCCCAGAACTCCACACCGTTCACATCTTCCATTAGCTTCCTGAATCTTAATAGTTCTTGCTACTTTCCACTGAATGGATTTATAGAACCTATGTAATTCTTTAGGCTTTGACATAAAGCTCTCTTAATTGTTTTATCTTATCATCTACATGTTCCCAACGAACATTTAAATCTTCTCTACCAAAGTGTCCATACTTTGCTAGCTCTTGGAACTTGACTGTATCTAATTCAAGTTCTTTTCTTATGCTTTCCGGTTTGAAATCAAACATATAATTAACGAGTGCTTGAATTTCTTCATCCCTTGTAACGCCTGTATCAAATGTATTTACTAAGACGCTTACAGGTTTCGCTACTCCAATAGCATAGCTCAAGTGAACCTCGCAATGTGTGGCCATCCCTGCGCCTACAACGGCTTTTGCTACGTATCTGGCATAATAAGCCGCGCTGCGATCAACTTTGCTTACATCCTTACCTGAGAAAGCACCTCCACCATGTTTTGCATAGCCACCATACGTATCAACAATTATCTTTCTACCAGTTAATCCTGAATCAGCATACGGTCCACCTATTATAAATTCGCCGGTTGGATTGATTAATACCTTAGCATCAAAGATAGTATATATATCAAACACTTTTGTTAGAACTTCATTTAATATTATACTTTCTATAATTAAATCATCTATTCCTGGTTTCGTCTGAGCGGATACAACAATAGTTTCAATCTTCTTTGGTCTACCATTCTCATACCCTACAGATACTTGGCATTTTCCATCTGGGCCAAAAATATGTGAGTACTTTTCTTTTCTGATTTTATCCATTTCTTTAGATATTTGGTTTGCGAGCATAATAGGTAATGGCATAAACTCTTGTGTTTCATTACAAGCGTAACCAAACATAATCCCTTGATCTCCTGCGCCTTGTTCTTTTAATTCATTAGAATCAACTCCAAGCGCAATATCAGATGATTGTTCACTTATCTTTGTAACCACATTAAAAGTATCTAAATAACCTATATCTTTTAATACCTGTCTAGCTATTTGTTTATAATTAACAATAGCAGTTGTTGTGACTTCTCCAAAGACAAATACTAAGTCATTCTTGATAGCACATTCAACTGCTACTCTTGCTTTCTTATCTTGTTCTAAGATTGCATCTAGTATTGCATCGCTTATCTGATCACATACCTTATCAGGATGTCCACTAAATACCGATTCACTTGTTATTATTTGCATTAATCATCTCTCCTTATTAAGCTCTAAAAAAGGAGCTATTCGCTCCTCAACATTTCTTTAGGTAAATACGCTGTGTATCTTGCATAATGATATCCTTCACTTTCAACTAGGATTCCAAAGTCATGTTTATCTGATGTAACAAATATACAGTGGAATGTTCCTTCATTATCACAATACATAATATCAATGTTTTCTTTGATAAAATCATAATCATTAAGTGGGTCTTGAATAAAACTCTCGAACAAGTCTGAATCGATAACTATTTCTTTTTCAATCACAAACTCATCTTGAGGAAGTAATTCATCAGGTATTGCTTTTCTTATAAAGTTTGTTTTCATTTTGTAATCTCCCACGCTGTATATACCGAGCGGTAAGAACAGTCCCAAGTATCAAGAATTACTCCATCAATGCAAGCAACAACATGCCCAGCCATTTTAAGGACGTATTTTCCTTTAGGATGTAACTCTGTAAAATCAGTTCCTTTAATTCTTGGTTCTCCCTTAACTGTTTTAAATATTAATCTTGGATAACCTTTCAGGTAATCATATAGGAACTTAGTATCCTTATAACTTGAATGTCCTAGTTCTTTTCTTTTGCGATTCAACTCTCGACGACATTCCAAATAGTCAGTGTTAGTTGCTGTTGCAATTGCTCTAACAGTACAGTCTCCTGTTTTGATACCTTTTGGGTGTGCATTAAATTCTTTAAACATAAATAGTCTCCTTTTCTTTTGTTACTATATATATCACTCTAAAGAGACTAAATAGCAAGCACTTTTTTCACTATAGTGAGTTTATTTCAAACTCATTAAAATTACTAATTGGAGACCTTTTCCCATTTCTTATCAAATAACAATTTTCATTGTTTTCAGTATGTCTAATATATCTCTTAACAATCACATCCACAAACTTTTCATCAAGTTCCATTAAACAAGATTTGCGATCAAGTTGATCAGCTGCAATTAGTGTTGAACCTGAACCACCAAATAAATCTAAGATGGTTTCATGTCTTCTTGAGGAATTACTGATTGCTCTACCTACTAACTCTAATGGTTTCATAGTTGGATGTTCTTCATTTTTCTTCGGTTTGTTATATTCCCATATAGTGTCTTGAGTACGATCATCAATAAAGTAATGAGCCGCTCCTTCTTTCCATCCATAGAGAATTGGTTCATGTCTCCAATGATAATCTTGTCTACCAAGTACAAGTGCATTCTTAACCCAGACTAAGCATTCAGCTAATTTGTATCCAGCATTCTTGAATGCGTTTCTAAAGTTAAGTCCTTCAGTATCAGCATGGCAAACATAAATAGCTCCACCAGGTTTTGTATGATCAAACATATTTTGAAAAGCATTGTATAAAAAAAGATAGAATTTATTATCTTCCATCTTATCATTCTTAATCTTTCCAGCGGTCCCTTCATAATCTACATTATATGGTGGATCTGTGAAAGTCATATCAACCACTTTATCATTAAGAAGTATATTTACTTGCACAGGATTTGTAGAGTCACCACACATTACTCTGTGTTTCCCTAACTCATAAATATCTCCTGGTTCTGTGAAAGGCACTTCAGGAATTTCATCTATAACATCAAAATCATCATCTTCAGCATTATCAGGAA
>CAYVZR010000060.1:0-7674 GCA_964456195.1 uncultured Candidatus Izemoplasmatales bacterium
CCTTCTAAGGCGTCGGTCGCAGGTTCTAATCCTGCCCGTAAAACCATTAAATACAAGGTAGTAAAGCCGTTTATCGGACTTGCTACTTTTTTATTTTACCCATGTTTTTATGTGTATTTCTGATGCGCCCTGAGGGCGTTGCTCTATTCTTGATATGTAAGTACTTAATATGAATCACTCCTTTCTATAGAGTTTCTATTAGTTTCAGTAATACATCGATGTATCGATAGATTATTGCAAGTAATAGATTTGAGTAATTTAATTTTATAAAATTGTATTTTAGGTTTCCAACACTGTAAGATACCAAGAAGTCTTTTACTGGTTTCATTTTTTTGATATAATACAATTGGAAGAAGGTGGAATTGTGAAGAAAATACTATTTCTGTTTCTTATCATTATATTTCTAACAGGGTGTTCTAAAGATAATGATGAGAATGAATATGTGTTTTTAGAAGAAGCTGAATACATGCCTTTGATTGATGAATTTTATGCAGATTTTATCAATGTATATACAGATTGTTCTGAGGCAGGTGAACTACAGGGTAGTTATGTTCTAAGCTTTGATAATTTTGAAGAGATGATGAATGGAGAATATTCTGATTTTGTGTATGGAAGAGTTGTTTACGAGAGTGAACTCGGTTGCTATGCAAGGTCATTATTTGTCGAAGTTTTTGAAACAGGATTCTCTGATGAAAGAAAAATCATTAGATTATCAGTAATGAATACAGATGGGTTTATTGGTGTTGGGGGTATATATGTTTTAAATTTAGGCTATCTTGAAGATTATGATAGATATTATCTGACTCAACAATCTGATTCAGTATTTAGAGTTTTGAGTGGAAAAATCGGAGTGCCAAGCCTATTTACTAAAGAACTAGAAGATAGAAGAGATATTAATGTTTTTCTAGACTATGTTCTAGATGAAAAATAGAATAAATTTTAGATGTTTAAGGTGAAAAGTATTTTGGAATATTTCTTATGATAAAACGTTATAAGATGGTTAAATGAAAAAGATATTTGATTTATTAGCATTTTTTGTTTTTGTGATTGTTTTGACATCATGTAGAAGTGAAAAAGCAATTGCGCTTGAAAATCCTCAAATAGAATTATTTAACGTTATTTATGAAAGTGATGAGTACTCAATCTTCATAAGAACAGATATTGATGCTGGACAAAGTTTTTATAAGCCTGCATATACTGTCGGAATTGATGGTGAAACTTGTATAGTTGGTGAAGAACAGAAGTACAACTATAGAATACTATATAATGAAAAGTATTATGATATTGTTGAAGCTAACAAATTTAGTCTATTTACATGCAGCGAATTGAGAGAAATTGGAGTGATTGGGGATTAGATTTTATTATTAAACAGTAAATCAAGTTGCATTTTATGTCTCCAACACTATCACCTTCTATCTCGGGATGGTGTACCTAAATTGGCAATGTGGTATAATATTTATGAAGGAGATGATTTTATGAAGAGGATTATTTCACTATTAAGTATTTTTATATTTGTAGTTATGTTATGTTCATGTGGCCTAATAGCTGAACCGATAAAGAATCCCAAGAATGATGAGTTTGAAGAGTATTATGTTGGTGATGATTTTACTGTCTTCATCAGAAGTGAAATTGATCCAGATACGCTTTATTCAAGAGTAGCATTTGGATTTGGATTCAAAGGTGATACTTGTAGTGTAGGATCGTATGAAGTAGAAAACTACATGTTTCATTATAAAGATAAATACTATGATATAGTTGAGTTCAATATATTTAGAATTGTCAGTTGTGATGATTTAACTGATATCGGAATAAAAGGAGAGTGGGATTAGAGATTAAACAATTATTTTTGCTTCTATTGATTGATGAAACGCTCTTCTAAGTTGTAGGCCGGTGTTCAAAGATGCAAATAGAAGTCATTTACTGGCTTCTTTTTTTAATGATAAAATTCATTTTGTTAAAAGAAAATAAAATTAGAATATTAATCAAATTTATCATGTCAACTGGTCGGTTGACATTCTTTATACCTCATAGCATTGATATAATTACAATAATTGTGTAAGATGAAATAAGTAATAAAGGAGGTACAGATATGAAGATTGGAAATATAATAAAAGAAGCCAGAATCAAAGCGGGATTAAGCCAAGAAGAACTTGGTAGCAAGGTGTTTGTGTCAAAACAAAGTATTTCAAAATATGAGAATGATAATAGCATTCCTAGTGATGAAATTTTGTTTAAGTTACAAGAAATATTGAATGTGAAACTTCAAATTGATGATAAAAGTGGTGTCTATAGTTTTAAGAAAAGTATAGTTTATACTTTTGTTATTGCTTGTGCTGTAATACTCTTCATCTTAAGTTTTTCAATTGTAAGACTAAACAAGGTAGTAAATGAATATGAAATGTTATTAAGTTATAAAAGCTTAGATTATAATGGTATCGAAATTTCTCTTCTTGAAAACACTTTAACAATTGGAGATAAGGTATATTTAAAAATTAATATTCACAATGGTACTTCAAGTCAATATTCAATTAAAAGTAGTCTATTTACTATTGAAGGTTATGAGACAAACATTGTATTTGTTGATGATTTTGCAGATAGATATAAAATGATAAGCGTAGGTATTTTGGAAAACGGTGATTACACAGTTTTTTTAGAAATTGAAATACTTACTAATTCAGAACAGTACTTTCAATCAGAAGAGAATCAATTGAAATATGCAGGACATACAGTAACTTTATTTGAATCATCAAGCTTATATTCGAGTATATTAGATTGGGAAAAATGAGTTATTAGCATGATTTATATAGGGAAAAACTATGTAGAAACCTTCTAAGGCGTCGGCCGAGGGTTCGAATCCCTCCCGAAATGCCATTTTAAAGCAAAAGCTAGCCCTTAAAGTTTAGCTTTTTTTATTGGAATTATGTGTTTTTTCTTAAAAGGGTGTAGGTGGGGGGGAGTAACGGACGAGTTAATCCATGTGTTGCTGAAACACACTGATGAATTCTTTTTTGTTTTTACTGAGGAGTTATATCATTAGAATGTTATAATTAGTTATGAGGTGAATACAATGAAAAGTAAATACACAATTCCTTCTTTAAGAATTACTGGTATTTATTTTGTTTTCAGTGCACTTTGGATTTTTCTTTCAGATTATATCCTTCTTGTTTTTTTGGAAAATATAGATTCTTATAGATACTTAAGCACCATAAAAGGTATGTTTTTCATAGCTATATCATCAATGATTATTTATTATCTTGTCAAAAGAGAAGTAAAAGTCATTAGGAGTGCATCCATGGATATCGCGTATTTGAATGAGTATGATATTCTTACTAAAGTTTCAAATAGAATTGCTTATTCCAAAAGGATGGATAAGTTATTATCAGCCAAAGCTAGTGTCTCAGTAATTATTACGGATATTAATGGGTTAAAATTGATTAATGAAAAACATTCATTTGAAAAAGGTGATAAGGTAATAAAATCTTTCGTAGATACCTTGCAGAAAGTCTTGCCAGATGAATCAATAATTTATCGTATTGGTGGGGACGAGTTTTGTGTATTTTTAGATAATTGTGATTTTGAGCAAGTAAAAGACTACGCAACAAAAATATTTTCAGAGGTTAAAGAACAACCCACTGAAATTGAATATTCAGTTTCAATAGGGTATAGTACAGCAAGCAATATAAAGAATAATATTTTAGAAGCGTTTTCTATAGCAGAAGATAGAATGAATAAAAATAAATTACTAAATCCCACGAGTTCTAGAAACTCCATAATTAGATCACTTCAGTCTACACTTTTTGAAAGAAGTGACGAAACGGAGATGCATGGATTTCGAATGGTGGGTATTAGTGAAAAAATTGCGGATAAATTTAATTTCAATTATGCGGAAAAAATTGATCTAGCTTTGTTAGCACTCCTGCATGATATTGGTAAAATTGGTGTAAGTGATTTAATTTTAAATAAAACTGGACCATTAACTACTGAAGAATATATCCTTATGAAGGATCATTCTGTAATTGGTGGTAAAATTACATCTGTCATTCCTTCTTTGAAAACGATATCACCTCTAATACTTCATCATCATGAAAGATGGGATGGAAAAGGATATCCTGATGGACTGAAACATGAAGAAACTCCTCTTTGTTCAAGAATTTTATCTGTTGTTGATGCATATGATGCTATGACAAATGAACGTGTGTATCGCAAAGCAATAAGCAAAGAAAAAGCAATTGAGGAAATATTGAATCATAAAGGGACACAATTTGATCCAACAGTAGTAGATGTTTTTCTTGAAATTATTTAGATGCACTTTGTAATCAAAATAGAACCTATTAATCTAGATGCAATTTTAAAGTAAAAAAAGACATATTAGATAATAAAATATCTAGTATGTCTTTTTTGTATAACTATATTAGTGATGATAATAACGATTCTTTACAGACTGTACCTTTCAATCTATTTTGAGAATCGACGATAGGTACTTCATAATCTGTATCTTCTAGTAAGGGGATCAAATCTTTGATAAATTCTTGACGATAAAATGTTTTAATGTCATTTTTAATTAATGACGGAATTATATGAACTCTCGAATCGGTTAGGTTTTTTAATGTTACATAACCCACGTATTTTCCTGAATCATCTACAACATAAGCATAATTTACATTATAGCTCTTTAACATATCTCTTGCTTCAGTCCTAGAATTACTATCTTTTAATACAAAAGGCAAATCTTCCATAATTTGTTTTGCACGAAGTACTTGAGTTTTGTCAACATCTGCGATGAAATCTTTTACATAATCATCAGCAGGGTTCTCAAAGAAGTCTCTAGGTCGTCCTAGCTGAACAATTTCTCCATCTTTCATAAGAGCAATACGATCTCCTAATTTAAAAGCCTCATTCATATCGTGTGTAATGAAAATAATTGTTTTATCAATGTAGTCTTCTAAGTTTAAAAGTTCGTTTTGCATCTCTCGTCTTATTAATGGATCTAATGCACCGTATGGTTCATCCATTAGTAAAATATCTGGTTCAGTTGCAATTGCTCTGGCTAACCCAACTCGTTGTTTCATACCACCTGAAAGCTGGTATGGGTAATATTCTTCCCAACCCTTTAAGCCAACAACTTCAATTGCTTCTAATGCTTTTTCAGTACGTATTTTAGGATCTATTTTTTTTATTTCTAAGCCATACTCTACGTTTCTTAGCACAGTTCGATGGTTAAGTAATCCAAAACTTTGAAACACCATAGATATGCTGTTTCTACGAAATTCAAGTAAATCTTTTCTTTTAAGCGACATTATGTCTGTCCCATCTATTTTAATATTTCCAAAAGTAGGTCTATTTAGAAGGTTAAAGCAACGGATTAATGAAGATTTTCCACTACCTGACAACCCTACTATAACAAACAACTCGCCCTTTTTAACATTAAAATCTACATGTCTAACACCAACTGCGCATCCTGTTTTTTTTCTAATTTCTTTGATGCTTGAACCAGCTTTGTGTAATATTTTTGCTTTTTCTAATTTCTTGCCTTTTCCAAAGATTAATTGTAAATCATTTACTTCTACATAATTATTCATCAGTTGCCATTCCTCCTTCAAGAGAATTAGCAAAACCTTGTAATAAACGATCTAGTATAATTGCTAAAAAGACAATCGCAAAACCTGCTTGAAATCCTCTTCCAACTTCTAACCTACGAATAGAAATCAGAACTTCTTGTCCAATACCTTCTGCACCAATCATTGAACTAATTACTACCATTGCCATAGCCATCATTGTTGTTTGATTTACACCTGTCATGATAGTTGATATAGCTTGTGGCAGTTCGATTTTACATAACATTTGCCACGGTGTACTTCCAAATGATTGCCCTGCTTCGACAACTTCTTTATCCACATTTGATATTCCTAAATAAGTTAGTCTTATCAGTGGTGGTATAGCATATATAGTTGTTGCAAATACAGCCGGTACTCTACCTAAACCAAACAACATAATTGCTGGAATAAGATAAACAAATGAAGGCATAGTTTGCATTGCATCTAAAATTGGTTTTAAAATACTTTCTAATCGACTATTTTTTGCCATCAAAATTCCAATTGGTAATCCAACAAACAGTGAAACAATAACACTTATTAATACAATTGCAATTGTATAAAGCATACTATCCCATAAGCCAAACATTCCTATGAAAAACATCATTGATGCTAATACGGTAGCCATCTTATATGAGTATAATTTTTTACCAAGATAAAAAATTAATAAAACTATTAACCACCACGGGATAAAAGATAATCCAGATTCAACAATGTTGAAAGCATTCGCAATAACAAGAGTTACTAAATCGAAAAACTCTGATAAATTTATTAATAGCCAATTAACAATTGCATCAAAAAAGTCAGTAATTGAAAATTCTAAAAATTCAGGAAATTGTATCATAATTAATTCCTCCTTCTATAATAAATAAGAATGTCGATTGACATTCTTATTGAATTGCATCAAGTACATTTTGGTATGCATCTGCAGTAACCCAAGGTTCCCACAAATCTGTGTTTTCTAGTAAAAACCATATAGCAGCTTCGTCAGCTTCAACTTCATTTTCTTGCATGTAAGCAAGTGCGCCATTAGTAATAGAAGAAGATGTTGTATAGTTTTCTAAGAATGCAAATACTCCAGGGTAACTTGATTCAAAATCATTATCAACAACTATATTTACATCTACACTTGAAAATGAACCAATACCATTATCAAAGTCATCAGAATTGTATGCACTATCTTCTAATAAGACCATGTCATATACTCCGAGTGCCCAAGTTGGTTCCCAATTGTATCCAACCCAAGGTTCTTGTTGGGCATAAGCACTTGCAAGAGTTGCATTTAATGTAGCACTTGAATCAATTGTTTTAAATGTAAAGAATTCATCTAATCCATATTCTAGCATTTTAGCATGTAAATGAGCTGTAGCACCCCAACCCTCAGGGCCACCATAAATAATTCCTAAATCTCCACCTTCAGGATTAGGAAACAAATCTGGGAAATCCAATAAATCTGTAACAGAAACTAAGCCTGGATTTTCAACTTGTAAATATTTAGGGATGTATAGACCTTGTGCATTGTCATCAAAATTAGTAGATACATAAATATATTCACCATTCGCGATATCATCTGCGTATGTTTCCATATTTTCACTCCATAATTCCATTGTTAAATTAACATCTTTACTTTTTAAACCAGCTACCATAATTGAAGTGTCAGCTGGGACAATGTCAACTTCAGTTCCATATCCTTCTTCAATAATGATTTTTGCTACTTGATCATGGAAAGCATTTGAGTCCCAATTACCTTCACCGATTATGATTATATCAGGTTGTTTACAAGCAGATAGTGTGATTGCAATAAAAAAAGCAATCATGATTGCTAATATTTTTTTCATTTAATTCACGTCCTTTTCAATACAATTATAGCATGAATCTACTTTTTTTTCAAGTGACCACTTATTTGCATAAAATGCAAAAACCAAATAATGTAGACTATATTTAAATGTAATAACAGTTATAACAGCATCCTTTTTAATATATAAAAATGTTCAATGATTAAAGTTGTGCAGTCTTACTATTTCCTTTAAGTTCGAAAAAAATTAACTAGTCATCAAAACCATTTTACACTATCCTTAAATTA
>CAYVZR010000061.1:0-7505 GCA_964456195.1 uncultured Candidatus Izemoplasmatales bacterium
AGGAGAAATATTAATGAATGATTTAAATTTATTCAATTCAAAAAAACTCTACTCAACATATTCTCCTTTAAAAACAAGTAAAGAACTTCGCAATAAGTATGAATTAATTACTTCCAGTGAAATAAATTCAACAATAAACATTAGAGAGCTTTATAACAAAGAAATTAGTAAAAGATTTCTAAACGAATCTGTAATTAAAGCTGCGTTCATTGAAAAATTCAGTTTTAAGAAGTCTCCTAATAATACAATTACAATTTTCGAATTAAATGTTGGTTCAAGTAGAGCAGATATATGTATGATTAATGGTAAGAGCATGGTTTTTGAAATTAAAACAGAATATGATTCTTTTTACAGACTAGAAAGACAATTACAGGATTACTTTAAGGTGTTCCAATTTGTGAATGTTATAATCCATGAGAGCTGGATTACTGATACATTAGCAAAATTGGATTCTAATGTGGGTATAATAACATATTCAAAAAATAGATTGGGAAATGTTACTTTCAAAGAGCATAGAAAGCCTGTATACAATAATGATATTGACTCCAGAACACAATTAAACGCATTAACAAAGACTCAATTAAAGAAAGTTTTCAAGAACATATATAAGAATAATTCTGATGAATTCATTTCACAAATTATTGCTCACAAATCAAGAAATGATATTACAAATATTTTTAACACATGTATAAAAGAAAAATACAAAAAAAAATGGAACTATATTTTTGAAAATAAAGAAAATATAATTCCACTTGATTATCAATGGTTCTTTAAAAACAATCTTCCAATAAACATAGTCTACAAGTAACTATATTGTAGACTTTTTTATTTCACTAATATATCTTAGGATAGTTACGTATTTCCATTGTCCCCACGAGCCAGGCTTACCATTTGCTCTAAATACATTATCAATATAATTAAAAGCAGGACAATGAGAAGTTGGATTCAAAATCGGAGCAAATTTACCAAAAGCTAAAGAGATAACATGATGATGCCCACTTGCTCCTTGTTTTGTGTCTTTATTAACTATCGTAAAGAATTTATTTTTGCTAGCAATAAAAAACATTCCTAAAGCTGCTCCTTGTCCATTTCCACCATCAGTAGGTAAAACATTTTTTATCCCAGAGTAATCTGCATATCCATCAAATCCATATGAAGCATAATTACTTCTAATCGAATTATCAATTAATCCAGTATAACCGCCATCAATATAACTGCTATTATTGAATTTTCTTTGTCTCGGAGAATTGATTATTATAGTTTTATAATTAGAATTAGTTTGTTTAATTAATTCTAAGTCAAAAAACTTTGATTCTATTGAATCTTCATCTATATCATAGAATAGATAATCCGTTTCTCTTAAGACTGAATCTATAGCTACAAAATAGTTACCAAATACATTTGATTTAATTCTGACTGCAACTATATCAGAAACTAATTGTAATTTCTTTATCAAATCTAAAATGCTCTTTTCATTAAGTAAAAAATCCCTTGCATTTTTGATGGATATTGTTGGTATACCTCTTTTTGATTTTACTACAATCATTAACAGATCATTTAGATAGTCATAATTCTTTTCATCTCTTATGGAAATTGAAAATTTTGTTTTTTTTGCATCAAATTTCTTAAATTCTTCTTCAGAAAAGGTAAAGAAATCCAGAAAATAATTATAATTGAAATAACTATCATACTTATCTATTAATTCCTGAACACTATACTCAGTTTTTCCGATTTTTAAAGATATCATCTCAATTAACGGCATAATATTTTCATCAAATAACTGACCATTTTCTCTCAAAAATTTGTTTTCAAACATCCTATTCTTTAATACTGAAACATACATAAAACTCACCTCACCTTTCTACCTTTCCTTTTAAATAATGAAATTTACGGTAATCTGTTATTACTTCATCATGCTCTAAATAGCCTAATACTATATCTGGTATTACTTTTTGCCTTTTCGAAAATACAATTATATCTTCTTCAGTCAGTTCATTCTCACTATGATGATCACGTATGAACTCATCATAGTCTAATTTATCTATAAAATAATTTCTAGCAAACTCATTTGAACCCAGTTCAGAATCCTCATTTATAAGAGCGACATTATATTTGATTTTATTATAATCCTCATTTATGATGTGAGCAATTTCATGCATATATGCAAAATAAAATGTATCAAGACGTTTAAATCTAGTAGATAAAAAGATTACTGGATGATCATCTATTAAAGTTGTTGCTCCTCTAACTTTCGAAGTTGGAACAGCATCATATATAACTAAACCAATTCCTAACATATTTGATAAACGTTTTAAATTACTGATTGCTAATCTAAAATCTTGTGTATACATTAATCCTTTAAAAGTATTAACCTTTTCAATTAAATAATCTTTTGAGTAATGCGGCATGTTCTCGATATCATTTTGTATATATAATTCTTCCTCACATAATTTTAGCCATACATATAATGCCTTTTGATTTCCTCCATCTTTCATAAAATTATATGATAAATCATTAAATTTTCCTTCAACATCATCAAATGAATTTGCACCTAGTAACCTCAACATTTCTTCAGCTTGTCGCTGTATGTTGTACTTCAAGCCTTTAAATACATATTCAAATTGATAATTCTTTGCAATTAGTTTTAACGTATTAGGTGATTCTTTTTCTTTTCTGAGCATTTTTAATTTATATGTACTTTCCAATTTCATCCAAAATTCAGCTTTAACATCTTCAAATACAGCCTCTAATTTTAGTGCAAAATCTTCTGTTAGTCTAACTTTTGCATTTATCAAATTAGAAATGTGTCTTTCACTACTTCCTGTTGTTCTAGCAAGTTCTTTCTGGGTAATGCCGCGTGAATCCATATACTCTTTTAATATAGTCCCTGGAGCTACTATAAAATTAAAAGTCATAATTTAACCTCCTCCTATTAGTGGTAATCTTCTATTCCTTCAATAATAATCTTTGTTATATCAACTTCATTGGTTATTCCACTGTTGTATGAGCTAAATAATAATCTTTGATTTTTCGACACATCTACAGACCAATAATCCTTATATTCACCTGATAGTTTGTGCTTTCTTGGTGGTGGTAAATGTGAAATCATAGATAGATTAGACACTGATTCAAGTTCAGTTAATCTATTAACTAATCCAGTATATATCTTTGAAAAATATCTTTTTATCATTCGCTCCGTTGACAATATTTTTTTCAGTTTCATTTTTCTAAAGTGAATTTCCATAAACTACCTCCTTTTATAACGATTATATTTTAACATCGATTACACTTTATGTCAATATATCTTTTTTATAATCACATCTATATAAACTTTTTTATTTTTTTCTGTGTATCACAAAGGATATTATTAAGTGAAAAAATATTTATTGAATAATAAGATTTATATATTTAGCCTTTTTGATAAATTTATATATTTAATAATGATTTCCATATATTAAAAAACAAGACTCACTATATAGTAAATAAATACTTACGATGACCCCAGTTAATATCATATATGGTAAAAAATATACATATCGAATTAGTGCTCTAAAATATAGCATTGCATAAAGTACACTCTAATCGTATCATACCCCTCAACAACTCAAACCTCTTTATTATAGACTCTAGGACATTAGTTGCAACTATTTAAGATACGGTATATTGTTCTTTATTCTAAACAAGCGATATATTAGGTTACATTGAGTTGTTGCATCAACTACACTATACCTCAATTTTTTGGAAAAATAGTTCTTTATAACTAAATTTTAGAAATTTCATTTTAGCCTTATTGGGACATGTTTCCCAATCTTTTCTCACCATTAAAACTTGCCAAAAATCGGTAATTATTTCCAAACAAAAAACCGAGGTTATATATGCAGTATATGAATACTACATAAACCTCGGATACGTGTCTGTTTGGTGGAGCTGAGAGTCCCCGAAGTTTATCCGTATCAATTTATATTTCTCAGTTAAAGAAAAACTTATTTTTTAATTTCACCTTTTAGTTAGCACTAATTCATATTAATAAAATCCGATATTCAGGATTTGAACGCTTTTTTAAGGTTTAGGATTTCTATAATACTTCATAGATGTTATATAAACTTGCCTTAAACATTTATTTACAACATTCCTTAACCAAATCATAAATAGTGTTTGTTTTCCCTTTTGCATATGTTTTCAATGCACTTATTAACTTATCTTTTTCATCAAAATAATTATATATGAAGTCAAATTTCTTAACATTCTTGACTCTCATTATTTCGCGCACATATTCACTAGGTTTAAGTTTGTTTTTCCCGCCTTTATATTTTTGGTTAAATTCATTAAAATAACCTTCGGATATTATATATATCATTTCTATCTCAGGATTAGTTATAGCATTAACTAAATTTAACAATGGAATATATTCCTTAGAAAGTTTATATTCTGTGCCTTCTTTTAGAGAATCAATAATACGATATATTTTTATTTTGGAACCATCAAAATATTTAGATAAATAATCCCTTTCAAAATTTCTCGGGCTCCTATAAATACCATCTAATAATTGTCTATCTAGTAAATCATCACGAGTAAATACTAAGCAACCCCATTCTAATAGTCTTTCTAGAATTGCTCTTTCAGCACTGCCCTCACAAATACATGCTATTATATCAGGCATTATGTTTTTCTTTCAATATTAATTTTTCAAGATCTTTCAAGAAATTCTGATATAAAAAGTAATTAGGTGCTGTAGGTTTTCTTAACATTCCTGTTAAATATAATTCACTTTTAGATATATCATTTCTTTCCATTAACTTTGAGAAATTATTAATTTCCAATTTACCTTTTTGATTTTTACTACATAAGTGTAAACTATCTGTACGTCTTAGGCTTTCAAGAATTTCCGAGTAATGTGTAGAAAAAATTAAGATTGCATGATTAGGGTTAGTTCTTGGGCTATTAAAAATCTTAATTAAATCTACTACTAAAGCTTTATGTAAACTAACCTCAATTTCATCAATAAAGAAATATCCTCCGCTCTCCAATGCCAAAATTGTTTTTGCAAAAATCTCAACACCTCTTACAGTTCCAGAAGATAGATATGTAGATATTGTTTCTACACCCCCAGTTATTTCATTATCATCGTTAAAAATCAACTTATATATTTTGTTACTCTCATTTGAAGAAGCCAATGTTTCAATAGAACTTATTGAGCTATCAAGATATTTTATAAGGGATAAAGGAGTATTTCTAATATTATTAAAAGATTCATTAAGCTTTGGTTGACATGCTTCAGAAAATACATCAATTTTGTTATAAAATTTAAAATAGTTATTCATACTTGTTTTGTTATTTAATTTGAACTCATTAATTGTATTTTCATTCATATTCTTTGATTCATTAATATCATTATTTCTTCTTCTAAAAAATGATTCTACATCATTTCTATTAATACCTCCAATTGTGTTAGAAAAGTCTAATATTGACTCTTTGGCTTGGCGTTCTGTAGTAAACTTTAAATCAATAACCTCATCTTGAACAAAAGGATTTTCTCTATCCAGATTATTTACAATTAAAGTATTCTGCATAATACTATTATCTCTTAAACTATCAAAAAGAACAACCTTAAATGTAATCATATCTTCAAAAAAAGCAATATGTTTAAGTTCACTTAATGAATCTTTATTGTTGGTAAAAAATCCAATTATCCATTTAGTCAATTCTAAACTCATCGATTTACCAGATGCATTTGCGCCTACTAACCCCATTACAGTATGAACATATAATGAAGAAACTAGATTTTCTAACTCATAATATTTATTTGTTGCACGTTTATAGTTATAAAAATCAATTTTGAACTCACTATTACTATAATTAGAAATACCTTTGATGTAAATACTAACAATTTTTGCGTTCATATTGTCACCTCTATAGACATTATAGCACATAAATTGTTTTTTAAAACAGATTTTACGTTTTTACTGTTTTTTTAGTTCTTATCCCTAACAGATTCACTTCTTATCTTAATTATGCAATATAAATTAACTCTACAATATCTGTTCAACAATGTATTCTCATTTATTATAAAAAATATGTAAATGTAAATAAAACCCTATCGCAACATGATTTCCAATACTTTTTCACCATAAGAAAATATAAAAAGTTGATAGTTTTCTCCAAACAAAAAACCGAGGTTATATATGTAGTATATGAATACTACAAAAACCTCGGTCATGGGTTGAACTAGCTTTCAAAAGTTGGAAAGAAAAATGGTTAACCCCCACTCTTGATAATCTTATTATATCATATTGTTTCTGTATTCTATTGGACTCATTTTATGTTTTGTCACTAGACGTACATTGTTATAGTAATCAATGTACTCATCAATAGCTTTGATCAGTGCCTTTGGGTTTTTGTATTCTTTTTCATGACCGTACCACATTTCTACTTTCATTCTCCCAAAGAAGTTTTCAGTAGGTGAGTTATCTAAACAGTTTCCTTTTCTGCTCATTGATTGTATCATTCCCAGTTCTTCTAGTTTTATTTGATATCTTGAATTTTGATATTGGATTCCTTGATCAGACTGTATCATCATTCCTTTCACTCGATTGGAATGATGTTTTTTTAATAATTCCAACATCTTGGTTATCTTATCCATCTTGGCGTTTGTTCCTGCAGTATATGACAATACTTCTCTCGAATCAAAATCAATTATTGGCGAAAGATATACTGGACCTTTTTGGGTTCTAAACATAGTAATATCGGTTCCTGCTTTTTGATATGGTCTGTTTGTCTGAAATTTTTGATTCATATGATTTGGCTTTGTAAAACCCAAATCTCCTGCATATGAATTATATTTTCTCCATTTCTTAGTTTTCTTTTTTGTATAACCTTTGTTTCTTATAATTTCTAGAACTTTATTTTTGCCAATTACATAATTCATTTTCTTAAGTTCGATATACACCCTATTATAGCCGATTCTCTTCTTATGCTTCTTAAGATAGAGATAATCTATTTTTTCTTCTATTTCGATGTATTTATTAGTTTTCTTCTTATATTGACTTGCGTGATAGTAATACACTGATGATGCCATGTTTGCTACTTCTAGAAGGTCTGATAATCGATAGTTGGCCCTTAGCGATGTAACAATGTCTGCTTTTTCTTTACTTGTTACGCCTTCTAGTTTTTTTGTTAAGGACCGCGATTTTTTTAAGTATTCAATCTCAGCTTTCAATTTTTCATTTTCTTCTACTAATGCTTTATCTACTATTTCTTTCGCTCTTTTATCTTTTGTCAAATATCCTTTTCTTGGATAAGTATCTTGGATTGCTGCTTCACCTTTTTGTTTATATACCCTTACCCAATCTCCTAGTATACTTGGTTCTATTAGTCCAAGATCTAAAGCTACACTTCTAATCGATTCTCCATTTTGCACTCTGCTAATAGCTAATAACTTCGTATCTCGTTTGTATACTCCATTCTCTCTGTTCAAAAAAGCATCTCTTCCATATCTTTTGTATATA
>CAYVZR010000062.1:0-7261 GCA_964456195.1 uncultured Candidatus Izemoplasmatales bacterium
TTGATATCCAACTAGTGCCCAAGAAGATTTATTTCGTCTTGTTATGTTTCTTAAGTATAATGCTTGGAAATCTTTAGCAATCTGATACATTCTATCATTTTCTTCAATACTTTCAATCTTCCTTATAAAATCAAGCATATCTTCATATAGTATGAGGGAATCAAAAACAATATTATGAATCTTGCACTCTTCCTTAGCAACTTCATCATATTTTTTTCTTATAATATCGACATCACTAATGAATTTCTCTTTATTAGAGAGAAACAATGTTATTACATCATATAATTGTTTATATTGTTCATCCTCTCTGCTATAAGATATCCCTATTGTGTTCGGACCTATTGTTGTCATTTTATCAGCAATGAGATGATTAAAACAAAGAATATTAAATGTTCGTTTCGTTTCTAATGCGAACAATCTGTGACCTGTAATTTTTTCTATTTGATATTGCTTTTTTGAATATATAAATTCAACTTTTACTTCTTGCTTTCCTCTAGTGGAATATAAATCTTGACTAGAACAAATAGTTGGAACTCTCACAAAATATGTATCAAGATTGTCTAATCCCAATTTGGGTTTTTTAGGAATATACTTTTTAAAAATAAAATAATCTTCTCCCCCATGTAAATTGCTTTCAATTTGTTTTATTGCAGAAGATACTTCTTCTCTTGATGATAAGCATATCATATCAATGTCAATGCTAGTTCTTTGATATTCAATAGGTATATGAAATTGAGTAGCAGCTCCTCCCTTAAGAATAATGTTATCTCCTAGTATCTTTTGTAACTGCAAAAAGATTTCTAAGTCCCAAATAAATAACTCAAATTTTTGTTTCGACTTAAAATTACCTAGTTCCATTCTCTTCTCAATTACTTCTTTACTAAAATATTTCTTCTCTAAAAGAAGCATTTCTTCATTAGTATAATCCATCATTTTCCCCCATTATCATATGTTTCATAAAGGATTTTGTTTTTTCAGTATATTTATCTAACCCTATAATCCATTCCATTTCCATTTGAATTCCTCTGTCTTTCGCAGCTTTCTTAAATCTAAAATTTGTAATATGCTTATTTCGTACTAAATTTTCGTATATTCTAACCAATTCTTGGACTGATAAAGGATATTCTAATCTTGTAACAGCATAATACAGATCAACAAAGCTCTTTTCTTTATCTGCAATATTATCAGTCGATAATGAGAAATTTTTCCCTCTAAGAAGGATTATATCAATATTTCTATTTAGATAATTATTTTTAATAATTCTATTATTTTTCTCTTCAATAACAAGTAATCCTTTTTGTGAGAAAACATTGAGGAATTGTTGAATACCATCTTTTTCAGTAACTACTATCGTGGGAAAATCTTCTGGCATATGAAGAAGTTCTCCAGAAAGTCCATCGATTCCTGAAATATAGAAATGAAATCCATAATTTTGTGCTTCTTCGTATATATCCCTCGATTTAAAATTCAAATAATCATATCCCATCGATATATTCTTACTTGATTCATTAATTGTATAATACCCATATTCTTCTCTATATAAAAGTCCCATTTGCACAAGTTTATATAGTGTCCAAGATACTGTTTTACGTTTCATTTCTGGAAATAAATCATATATTTCCCTTGTTCTAGTATCACCGTTTTCACAAATATAGTTTTTTAGTTTTTCAAAAAATATATCAATTTTTTTCTTTTTTTTCTCTTCCATCTTAATCTTCCTTTCAATAAATATCAGCAAAATATTTATAGCAAAATTTAGTTTTGTCCATCACCTTTGGTTATATTGTAACAAAATCTTTTTAACAAATCAAGATTTTGTTAAAAAGATTTTGCCACTCATGCAAAAAAATACCCTTATATTTTCGACAGTCTCCTGTACAAATATTAAGGGTATTGTTTATTGAAATAACTCTCTATTCAAATCATTCAGTAGCATTAACAATTCTATCAATTGTTGAAATGTTTCCACTTGAATCAGTTGCCATGTATGTAAGAGTGTATCTTCCTACTTTTTTGATATCTACAGTATCATCAGATGTATACGTTATTGTTTCTAATGAATTATCTTCAACTATTATCCCTGCATCAATCAATTCTTCTCATAGGTAAACTGTATCTAATTATGGATTAGATGAGAATCCTTCTTCAAAAGTTATTATTGTCTCAAATGTTGTCTTCCAACTTTAAAATGTTTCTTTGATTGCGTGTGATAGTATTTCACTTTGAATATTAAGAATCAATCATTATTTAAAATATTTTCGGTATTTTATTTCACTTACCGTATATATTTTAAATAAAGACTGACTTTCAATTTAAGATTTTCTCTTAAGAAGGTCCAATATACTGGGATTAAAAAGCAGGTGATAATGTAGTTCAATTGGTATATTGTATTTCAAACTATTGTTTAATAATTCAAGATCAAATGAATGATGATCTATTAACTGTATCCACTGTTTCATCGATTCATGTTCAGGATGATCAGGATTGTTACAAATCGTTAGAAAATTTTCGTACCCGAGAATCCCACCAACATCTTCTGGAATATTGTCTCCTTCAAAGGAGATACATTTTGGAATGATTTTATGTGGAGAATGATGTGTCATTCTACAGAAGATATGATGAGTCCAATCATCACCAAAGTCATAGTTATAATCCCATTCCATCCAGTTCATGAACGCTTCATCCAGTGTTAAAAGCCTAGAATCCAAGTAGTCATCATTGAGTTCTGCTAGATCTTCAGGTATGGCATAGGCTTCACTGCTGTTATCGTTAAAGAAATCGTGTAGATGTATATTTTTCCAGCCAAATGCTTTTTGTATGACAACATGGAGATCGTTCAAAGTATAATGACTAGGAACTAATAATCTTCGAAGAATCTTGCCTTCTTCCAGTTCAATTGCAACATCGACTTCATGTCCAGTATAGGATACGGGTGCAGGTATCCACTGCTTTAGTAAATCCTTCATCAAAGTGTGAGGGTCATTTTGTTTACGGTCAAGCAAATGATTCACACGATGAAAAATGATTTTTTGGTTTCTTTTGTGTTTGTCTAGATATTCCAGATAAGCATACATAGATTGTTTCCTCAAAGTCGTTTTAGCGATAATACTCTTATTGGATGTCTTTCCAAAGGAGAAATCTCCCAATCGTAAAACAAATTCATCTATTGCGGTGGTGGTAAAACCGTCAAAACGTAATGATTCTTGCAAAACATCTATAAAAATGCTGTTTAGATTCTTAACATCACTTTTCTTCAAACCATACAAAAATAAGGTATAACCTGTTTCAACATGGCAAAAAACGAGCATCTTTTTCCGATTAATAGTATCAATAGTCACAAGCCATGTGTCTATTGTTGGTGTCTCAACAGATTTGAGCCCTTTGACTTGAAACATATCTTGCGCTTTTTTCGTTAAACATAAAATCATACAATCAATCCTTTCCTTCTTTACTCATCCTCTTCAAATGCTTCAATTATCTCATAAGGCACATATGTGTGAAATGTATCGACAAACATCTCTAATGCTTCATCAAATAAATTATTTGATGAAAAGATTGTGTTGTAAATTCGGATGATGTCCTCATGATGGTCTAAATCAACAGCAATCTTACTGGCACTGTTTAGAATTTGATCAGTATACTCAATCAAATCCTGAGGACATTCTGAATAGAGATCTAATTCCTCGAAGAAATAATCTAAACATTCAAGCGATAGTTTCAATAAATCGCTATTATCTGTACAAGTATGAGAATATTCTAAATAATGATGGTATGCTTTAGTATAACTTCCCATATGGTTTTCTACTTCTCTTTGTACTTTACGTAATGTCTTTTCCCATTTAGGATTTTTATTATTGTGTATATTATTTAGTAATACTTCGTTTTCTAGATTGAATTCTAACAACTTCTCAATGATTGAAATGAGTTCATCTTTGGTCATCTTCTGGTATTTCTTCTTATCCATTATAGATATTCCTTTCAGTTTATAGCATATTTATATCATTTATAATTCTGTTTGACACTAGTTCAACCTTATTAAGAAGCGCTAAAATAGATTCATTATCTGCTAATTTTGAGCTTACTTTATAATTTATGGATTCAAGAATCTGAATGCGGTTTGAATAGTTTAGTTCAATCTTTATGTTATCTCTAGTACCTGCTGCGTTTGTATACTTTAAAAGATATGAATCAAGTGTAAAAGTAAATCTTGATTTTGGATCAATAGTGTATCCGTCCTGAGCAACAAAAGCATTAATGAGTTTTCTGTGTAGTTCTCTCATCTCTAATATTTCTTCTTTAGAGCAATTAGAATTAAAATTCATATCAATATCAATATCAACTGATAGTCTCGGAAAATCAAATAAGCATAAGTTAATTGCTGTCCCACCCTTTAGAATATATTTTTCTTTAAGTTCTTCACTCTCATTAAGTAATTTTAGTAATTCAGATAATCTAAATACTTTTTCTAAAGTATCTAGATTAAATTTATTTAATTGTGCAACTATGGTTAAGTCTCTTAAGTTATAACTTCTCATCCTCCACTATTAGTTTGTCTAAATTGTAACAATATAAATTCCATTCTTTATAGTACTTGTTTAACCAATGCTTTTCGTTTGTAAAGTACTTCACACCCTTAATACCAAGGGTTTTCATTCGATTTAGAATTGAATCATCAACCATAAACCCATCATTAAAATGTGATAATACAGTCCTACTTTATTAAAGAGAATTTTTTATTTACAAATAGTAAGTACTCCATAATCTGTAATCCATTTATTACTGGAAGTGCAGATAAATATTATTATACAAGGTGTTTTAGTGAACACGTTATCGTACTCTCTCCTTAATTCATTCTCTTAAGAAGGATTTACCTTGTTTTATAATATTTAATCTCCTTCAACTCTTAACTTTTGTGTTATGCTCTTAAAAAAATCTTGACTCCATTGATCAAGTTTTTCGATATCCTTAATAAATGGTAGCACATCTTTTTTAGCCTCACTAAAGTCAATTTCATCAAAACGTTTGTACAAAATATTTTTTAAAGATTCTAAAGTTAAATCATGATTAATATCTATAGAATCCGTCTGTTGCAACCTTGCTTCCAAATGTCTTAAGTTAACAGGTGTATCAGTTGCCAAATAAAAGACATAGTCATAAAAATCACGTCCTTTTACTCTTTTCTTCCAATTACGTGCAATAACTGCATGAATCTTACCTGTGAACAAAGATGATTTGTTATACAATCTGACCTGATGGGGAAAAGGTAGTAGTTGATATTTCAACTCTGTTTTTGCAAATTCTGGTGGATTAATATCAATTTCAAATTTGATTTTGATTTTTTCACCTGTATGAATTAGATTGATATGATCAGAATTTGGATAAAAAATTAGAAATTGCTCTTTTGTGTTTCCTTTTAAGAACGCAGACTTAATACTTGAGTCATATTTCTTTTCTTTACTAACAACTTCGAATTTTAAACCCAGAGATTCAACAGATTGATTTATAGTAGGTATATACTTTTTAAATGAAAAATCCTTATCTGGAGTTAATAAAGTAAAATCTAAATCCTCAGAAAAACGATCTAACCCATAAAACATTCTTAAAGCAGTACCTCCATAAAATGCAGTTTTTTTAAAAAAGTCCGTTTTTGACAAACCAGCAAGTGTAATTTCTTGCATTATTTCTTTTATAGCATTTTTCTCATCTTCGATGGTTTCCAAAGTATATTTCTCAAGCATTTGCTCCAAAATAGTCATTTTTTTGAAACCTCCTTTGTTATAATCTTTTTTAGTATTTTCATATTTGTTGATTTATACATATCGCATAAGAATAGTAGTTTTTTAAAGTCCAAATTAAAAAATTCATCTTCGTCAATTCGAAAATCCTCAAAAATTAATATTTTCAAAGCCTTCATACTATATTGAGGAGGAGCAATATAAAGTCTATCACAAATTGCTTTTTCTGGGATAGCAATTACATAAGAATATCCATTTTCTATATAACTTTGTACACCAAAAGGATAAACATTCTTCGGAATATCACGATATGTAAACACTCCAAACAAGTTTTTATGTTGCTTTGATTTCTTTTTGTTGAATGTTGCATTTGTATATATAAAAACTTGCTCAGGAATTAAACCGTGATAAGAGAGCGCAAATTCAAAAGATAAATATGATGGTCCATAGATATACCCAGACAAGTAAAGCCCAGGTGTATCTTCATCCGTTTCATATAATCCTTTAACAATCGAAAAAAGATTGTTTTTTTTAATTTCCCTATGTACTTTTCCTAATGGATCAGAATAATTTTTATATAAAACTAATAAATCATCTATCGTTTTAACCATATCTATCTCCTCCATATAATTGTATTATAAACTATTTTATGGAGCAAATCAATATATTTTTTGAATAAAATTACTATACATTAGAAATGCGTTAATACCAATTAACGAGCCAAGAAAATCTATTAATAGATCATATATTTGAAATGCTCTACCCGGAACAAATATTTGATGTATTTCATCTGAAATAGCATATAAGACAATGATTAATAGTGCAAATACAAAATTAGCATTTCGTTTTTGCTTATTATAATTTAATGCGTTCAATAATAAAACTCCCAGTATTAAATATAATACAAAGTGAGCTAGTGTTCTAATAATTGAATGTAGAGTTTCTATATTTAATTTAGGAAGCACGATATTCAATACTTGATAAATCCTATCGGTTATTCCTCCGCTTAATGATCCTGAGTCATTAGCTGACTGCGCAGATAGTAAAAATATGATTACCATCCAAATAATTACTAAAATCCAAGATAGATTCTTTTTGTTATTCATAACATATCACCACAATTCAATTGTACTTTATCATAGTTTATTTTATTATTGTCTGTTTTCTTTGTAACACTAAACTCAATCTTGTCTCTTATATACCAATTTACCGTCAATGTATGTTTCTAGTACTACAGTATCTCTTATTTCTTCTGGAGTACATTTATGTATATCTCTATCAACTACAATGTAATCATTGTAGTTTTTATTTTCATCATATGATAGATAATAGTTATTTGTTGTATAACATTCTAATGCTTCATCTAATGTAAACTTCTCATCTTCTAAGAATACACCTAGTTCTGGATTCTTAATTGATTTTCTTGTTAATGCTGTATAGATATTATGAAAAGGATTAACACTCTCTACTGGAGCATCAGTACTGAATCCTACTTTTATTCCTTCTTTATACATTGTATGGAATAA
>CAYVZR010000063.1:0-7224 GCA_964456195.1 uncultured Candidatus Izemoplasmatales bacterium
AATTCCACCATACTGGCATAACATATAATATTATACAATATATTTGCTGAAAATAAACAAATATATATTAAAAAAGCGAGTTTTCTCGCTTTTTATAATTCTATGACACTTCCAGTTTTAATTCTCTCTAGTTTTTCTTTCATTTGAATCTTCAAAGCTGTATATGCAATATCACCTGTACAATGACAAGAATAATATTTTTTCACTTGTGATTTCTTTAGTTTTTGACCAAGGCTTTCAAGATATGTTGTTTGAATTAAATCTTCTGGATCATAGTGAGACATATGGAATCCGCCAATTACATGACTGAAAATAATATTTTCTCTTTTTGTTAATCTATCAATAATATTTTCAATACCTTTATGTGAACATCCAGATAACAGAACAATGTTTTCAGCTGTTTTAATATAAAAGTATATTTCATGATCAAATCTATCAGGAATATATTCCCCATTCTTTTTTGTTAGTAACGAGTCATCACCAATAATTTGTTTTGTCATTTTCACATTTGCACATATTTTCATAGTATCAGAAATCGCAGTGTCTTCCTCAATAAAGACTATTCTATCCATCTCTTTAGGTTTTTTAATCCCAATAGGCAAGTACACAAATTTCACTTTTTTGTATTGTTTTGTAAAAGCATTTTTTGAAAGGTATATCTTTGCCTTAGTATTTATTTCCATGAATTTTTTAAGTCCACGTCCATGGTCAAAATGACCATGAGATATAATAACTGTATCTACTAAAGCTAAATCAATTCCGAGAATTCCTGCATTCGTAATAAAATCATTATTGGGACCTAAATCAAACAAAATCTTGTGATTTTCATGTTCAATATAAAAACATAGTCCATGTGCACTTTTTAATCTACTATCAATACTTCCATTTTCCATTAAAGTTACAATTTTCATAATTTACCCCTCTTTGTTATAAAAAGTATTTAGGATCCCTATTTCTTTAAGCGTTCTATTACCATTTTATAACCTTCTGGGCCATATGAATATGATTTTGAAATTTTACTTATTGTTGCAGCACTAATACCAGTTTCTTTCTCGATTTCTTGATAAGTATGCTTAGTGTGAAGCATCTTAGCAACAGTTAATCTTTGTCCAAAAGCTTCAAGTTCGTTGATTGTGCAAAGATCATCAAAAAAACGATAACATTCTTCGATATTTTCCAATTTCAATATTCCTTTGAATAAATCGTCCATTTCTTTGTTTTGCACTTTGAATCGATAATCCATGAAATCACCTCATTTATTTGCTTGTGAATATTATAACATACATATAAGTTTTTAAATAAACAATAAGACAGTTCAATCGAACTGTCTTATTTTACTATATTTGCCGCTACTGCAATTACATCCCATACACCAGCAAATGGTGGTGCGTATGCTAAATCTAGGAATCCAAGTTCAGAAGTTGTCATTTCTTTTTGAATTGCTACTGCAAAGACATTAATTCTAAGCGCAGTATCTTTATATCCAACTAGCTCTGCTCCAATGATTACTTTTGAAACAGGAGTGTAAATTATTTTCACAGTTATCGGTAATGGATTAGGATAATACCCTGCATGATTATTACCAGTAATAACCACAGTTTCATAGTCAAGTTTTAAACTCTTTGCTTCTTTTTCTGTAATTCCTGTTTTAGCTGCTTCCATATCAATTACTTTGATGACTATTGTTCCAAGTACTCCTTTGAATTCAAAGTTTCCTCCAGCGATATTTTCAGCAATTACTCGTCCTTGTTTATTTGCGTTATTACCCATTGGTAAATATCTGTTTTCTTTTACAGCTAAGTTGTAGATTAAACTACAATCTCCACCAGCATATATATTACTTATATTTGTTTGCATTTTTTTGTTTACTACTATAGCACCTTCATCAAGAATAACATTGCTGTTTTCAAGGAATGATGTGTTTGGTCTTACTCCAACGCTTATTAGTACTAGATCAGTTTCGTATTCTGCTTTATCAGTTATTACTTTTCTAACTGCGGTGTCACCACTAAATCTAATGACTTTTTCACCTAGACGAATTTTCACTCCTTTTTCAGCTATATGTTTTTCAAGTTTTAATGTCATATCATTATCAAAAACTCCAAGTATTTGATCACCATATTCGATTAATGTAACTTCTAGTCC
Source organism: uncultured Candidatus Izemoplasmatales bacterium (assembly GCA_964456195.1). GTDB lineage: Bacteria > Bacillota_I > Bacilli_A > Izemoplasmatales > Izemoplasmataceae > JAFGXW01. The sequence goes on from CAYVZR010000063.1 coordinate 2,146, forward strand.
TCTGGTTAAGAAAGCTTCCACCATTTCAATACCGATGAATCCTCCACCAACTACTGTTACTTTTTTGATTGCTCCACTATCTATTTTTTCTTTAATTGCTAGACTATCTTCATATGAATTTAATTTAAAAATATTTTCTAATGAAAAGTTTTTCCATGAAGGAACTATTGCACTTGCTCCACTTCCTACAATTAAGTAATCGTAGTTATCTTTTATTACTTCATTGGTTTCAAAATTAAGAACAGTAATTTCATTACGTTCATCAAACACTTCGGTTACCATGTGATTTGTATGAACTAATATATCCATTTCTAAAAATTGCTCTTTTGTTCGAGCAATAAGTCTTTCAGAGTCTTTAATCTCATCACTTATATAGTAAGGCATGCCACAAGCACCATAACTTAGGACTGTTCCTTTTTCGTAGACAACTATTTCAACGTCCTTATCAAGTCTTCTTAATTTACTTACAGCGCTCATTGATAAAGCAACTCCACCAATAGCTATTACTTTCATACTATCACTCCTTGTATCTATTTTATCACAATCACTAATAATGGCAATAATTAGTGCTTTTTTAAAATAAATTAATTATTTTCCAATAAAAACAGTGTTTCAGTTGTTATACCTATGAAAGAAAATAAAAAGGAGGAATTATAAATGTTTAAAAAATTTGGAATGGTATTACTAGGAGTAACATTATTACTCGGAATCGCAGCATGTACAGATGCAGTAGAAACGGAAGCTGCAGGTGTTTATGTTTCTGTAGATATTAATCCATCAATTGAATTTATCCTTGATGAAGACGACAATGTTGTTTCATACAGCTTAACTAATGAAGATGCAGAAATTATCTGTAGTGAAGTAGATTTTGTAGGAATGAATATTGATGATGCAGTTGAATTATTTGTAGAACTAGCTACAGAAGCAGGATTTATTGATGTAGATGGTGAAGATAACGCTGTACTTATCACAGTACTTGGCGATGATGACGATGATGAGTTAGTTGAAGGTGTTAAAACCCGAATTAGAACACGTGTTATGCGTTTCATGGCTACACATTACATTAACGGAGAAGTATTAATTGAAGATTTCACTCAAGCTGATTTACTAGCTCAAGCCAAAGAACTTGGAGTATCTCCAGGAAAATTGAAATTAGCATTGCTTGCACAAGCTATTGAAGCAACATTACCAGAAAATGCAACTCCTTCAGCAATAACTGTTGATGAAATACCACTTGAAGTTTACTTAGAAATGAGTGTAAAAGACTTACTAGCTATCGTAAAAGTACAACATCAAGCAGATATGGCTGAATTAACTGAAGACAAACTAGCTTTAAGACAAGCTAAAAAAGCTGCATTAATGGCTCAATTTAAAATTAAATTAACTGAACACATCTCAAACAACCCACAACTTACTGAAGAACAAATTGAAGCAAGAGTTGAAGCTATCAATTCAAAAGCAACTACTCAAACAAAAACATCTTGGGATGAAAGAGTAGACGAATGGAAAAAAGGCGTAGACCAAAGACAAAATCCAGAGAACCAATCTAAAGATAATGGACCTGAAGATAATGGACCTGATGATAGTGGATCTGAAGATAGTGGATCTTCTAATGGTAACAGTGATAAATAAGTATCCTTCTAATTGAGGTTAGGTAGGTAAACCACTTCCCTAACCTCACTCTTTACCTTTACTAACACAATCTCTCGTGTTAAAATTAATTTGAAAGCGAGGTGATTTAAAGTGACTATTAAAGATATCAATGAGCTTGTTATAAAGCTGCAAAATGGAGACTTATCTGTTTTTGATGAAATCTATTACTTCACAAAAGATATTGTATATTACACTATCTTTATAATCTTAAAAGACCATCAATTATCTGAAGATATAATGCAAGATACATACTTAAAAGCATTAAGTAAAATTCATACATATAGAAAAAAAGCTCACTTTAAATCATGGTTAGTAACAATAGCTAAAAACCTTGCGTTAAATGAGTATAAAAAAAGAAAAAGAGAGATGTTAGTAGATATTACTGAAGATGAGTATCTTCTGGGTAGTACACCAAGTACTGCAGAAAATGAAGTGCTAATAAAACAAATCTTCACAATACTGTCAGATATCGAGAAAGAAATAGTGATATTACATTCAGTAGGAGATCTAAAACATCGAGAAATTGCTAAATTATTAGGTAAACCACTTGGAACAATTACTTGGACATATAATCAAGCAATAAAAAAACTAAGAAGCCAAATATAGAAAGTAGGTGGCAAAAATGGAAAGAAATAATCTTGAATTCAAAATTAAAGAATCTTTATCTGAAAGAACTCCTGATGTATTAGATAAAATTAAAAATTCTAGTCAATTCAAAGTCCCAGAAAAAGAAGAAAAAAGATTTGTAATATTCAGTTCTTTCAAAAAAATGTCATTCTCACTTGCTACTGTATTTGCATTAGTTTTAGTATTAGCTTTAGTATTTTCTTCACAAAAAGTTACACCAGTTATTGCTTCAACAATAACTGTAGACATTAACCCATCTATTCAAATCACTTTAGATGAAGATGATAATGTTATAGCAGTTACTTCTATCAATGCTGATGGTGAAGAAATAATAAGGAATATTCGTTTTAAAGGTTTAACTCTTGATAGAGCAATTGAAATAATAATTGAAAAAGCAAATGAAAAAGGTTTTATTGTTGAAACAACTGATGAGAATGTAATTCTAATCAATGTTAATTCAAAAAATGCTGAAATAAAAGCAAGAGTCGAAGCACAACTTGAAACCAAAATTACATCTGAAGTAAATAAATACGGTGCTTTAGTAAAAGTCGTTAAAGGAAAAAGTGGGGAAGTAACCCAAAATCAAATGAATTCACTAGTAGCAATCGCGAAAGAAAATAAAATTTCTGTCGCAAAACTCTTATTAATCAAAAAAATAATTTTACTTGATGACACATTCACAATCGCTGATTTAAAAGATTTAAGTGTTAGAGAATTATATAATATTGAATATAACTTACTCAATCCTGAAGAAGACATAGAGCCAGGAAACAACAATGGCGAACCCGGGAACAATGATGATATACCAGGAAATAACAATGAAGTACCTGGAAATAATGATGAAGTACCCGGTAATAATGATGATGCACCTGGGAACTCAAATTCCTCAACAAATGGAAATTAAAAAGACTACAATTTATTAAATTGTAGTCTTTTTTTTCTGAGGTTTGGTGCATAAAGTTGATGGGACAACCACTTTATGGCTTTGATACAAAACCAATCCCGTATTTTATATTTTAAAAATAATCTTAAAAATAAAATGGCTGATATTTAGCGTAGATTAAGTGTTAATAGAAAAGTTTATCAACTTTATGCACCAAACCTCAGCTTTTTTTTACACTATTTCTTCCCTTGTTGTTTTAAAGTCAACTCAGGAGTTTGTGCTTTAGCTGCTAATCTCATATTGTTCATAGCATCTTTCACATCTTTTTTCTTAGCCTTATTAAATAAGTAATCATCAATTCCTTGGGCAGATCTATGACCATCTGCTATTCCAGAAATTAAATCTGGACCACGTAGAATATCTCCACCAACAAATAACCAAGGTACACCTTCAACTTGTCCAAGTTTACTTGCAGCAATTTTTCCTCTTGTAAATGTTAGTTTTTCACTAAGAGACTTAGGAATGTAATTATAATCCGGAGATTGCCCAATAGCTATATAGACTTGTTCTCCTTCAATAGTTTGTTCACATTCTTTGTCAAATTCAGGATTAAAGCTACCTGAATCATCAAATATACATAGACATTGCCATAATCTAAGGCCGGTTACTTTACCATTCTTAATCATAACTTCTTGAGGTCCATTCCCACAGAAGAACTCAATTCCTTCTTCTGCCCCTTCAAATAACTCATCATCACTTGCAGGTAATGCATCTTCATTTTCAAGTGAAGTAAGTTTAACGTCACTTTTACCATACTTAAGCATTTGAAGTCTAGTTGCACTTCTTGCAACGTCAAACGCAACATCTCCACCACCGATAACAACAATACTTTTAGCTACATCGATATCTTCAAGTTTAAGTACTCCTCTTTCAAAGTCTCTAACTTGTGGTAAGAAAGCCATTGCTCCAATAACGTCTTTATGATCAGCTCCTGGTATATTTAATGCACGAGGTTTGAAGAATCCCGTTCCAAGGAATACTGCATCATAATCCTTTTCAAGTTTATCCATTGAAATGTCTTTACCTACACGTGTGCTGGTAATCATATTAACTCCAATAGATTCAATAAATTTAATATCTTTATCAATTGCACTATCTGGTAATCTATAAGCTGGAATACCATATCTCATAACTCCACCAGTTAATTCTTTTTCTTCATATACATCTACTTTATATCCCATAACTCTTAGGTAATAAGCAGCTCCAAGTCCTGCTGGACCTGATCCTACAACTGCGACAGAAGCATCAATTACTTCACTAACAGGTTCCATTAATACTTTTTCATAAATATCATTTGGAGCACTGTCAATAATATATCTTTTTAACCAACGAATAGCAATTGCTTCACCGCGAACGGCAATACTACATGATGTTTCACAGTTATGAGTACAAACTCTACCGCAAACTCCAGGTAATGGATTTGTTTCATATATCTCACGAAGTCCACCTTCTATATCATTTTCCCATATAGCTTTAATATAAGCTGGGATATGCATATGAACTGGACAACTAGTAGTACATACACCGCATTCAACACAACGTGCTGCTTCTTGCATAGCGTATTCTTTACTATAACCTCTTATTATTTCGATAAAAGAAGTTTTTCTTATTTTTGGGTCTTCATGTTCCATTGAGACACGTTTAAGATCAAGTAAATCACTTACTTCGTCTTTAACATAACCTTCTTTTACTACGTTACCTTGCCATAGTGCTTCAGGCATTAATAAGAATTTATCTGGATCATCATTTGAATAAATATACTCTTTACTCATTTTAAGAGATCCTGTAGTACAAGTATCCACGCATAATGCGCAGAAACAACATCTTCCATAATCAATAATTGGTCTTTGTTGGAA
>CAYVZR010000064.1:0-7200 GCA_964456195.1 uncultured Candidatus Izemoplasmatales bacterium
TAATTGAAGACGGTAAAGGAAAACACTTTGATCCAATAATCGCAGATATATTTTTAGATATTGCAAGAAAATCTCAAAATGAAGAATTATTTTGGAAATAAATGAAAAAGAATATATAATTTGTGGATTACTTTTTAGAAAGATTAATCTGAAGACTAGGTATTAGTGACAAGATTATTAATAAGTTTAAGTAACGAAATTAAAGGATTTAAGTATACAACATATAATTATTCGAACTCTAAGTAAAGTTCTTAGTAACATAAAATAACTAGAGAGCAATGGATCAGTAAACTTGTCGGAATTGTATTTTAGTAATTTTGTGTCTTGTGAGCTAAAGTCAGCCATTCAGTACACTATATATCATGCATTTTTTTGATATGTTGGATTAAAAATCCATTTAGAATTATTTCTCATATTAATATTGGTCAGGTATCTTTGTAAAGTTTCTGATTTAACAAATGAACAATATTAGCTGATAGATATAAAGTAATCACAAATAAGATATAATAAATAATGTATCCAAAAGTGAGATTTTCAGGAAAATACGTTTTTATAAAAAGTCCATCTAGAACCTCGTATATAAATATACGTGCTTCAAATATAACAAATGGACGAAGTAATAAAGCCCATGCAGCAGAAAATATGATTCCAATCCAAATAACCATTCTTTCTGATTTTTGGACTTTAGTTGTACTTAAAGTTATATAAGCATAAGAAAGTAAGGCACCATGACTGTAAATAGCGGCGTATACACCATAAGCAGGATAATCTTCATAAAGATAGTTTCCAATTATAATCATTGCAGCAAAGTAAACAACACCTGAAATAATAGATGAATAAACACCCCACGCTTTGAGACCACTTAAATTAAATAAGACAATTATAGGAACAATGAAATATGTTACTGTAGATAATTCGACTGGTATTTTCCATGGAAAGATTATTATTATTCCGATATTATAGACTAGAAGTATAAGTAATTGAATCTTAAGAAATCTAGATCTTGTAATTTCTTTTTGTTTTATTACGTATCGTGAGTAAAATAGCAATATGATGATCCAAAAAAATGAGATGATATTTAAATGTCCCATTTTCTAAATCCTTCTGTTAATCTTTGTTTTTTAAATGAATGTTTCATAATCTCAAGTTTTTCCATAACTAAATCTCCCATATTTTGAATATCTATATTTTACCACATGACTTTATTTCTTCAAAACATGAAAGAGTAAGTTGTAAGTTTTAGCACTTGATGGAATAGTGAAAGAAAATATAGATACATACAGATATAGAAATTAAAAGCAAATAAACACCATGAAATGTAAAAGGTTGTTGATTCTCTTCGGACTGCAACATCTTTAGTAGTGTTCTAATCCTTTCAACCCTACCATTTTATAAAGCAAAGAAGCCAAAATTATGGCTTCTTTTTAGTTTAGTTTTTTAGTGAAATAATATCCTTCAACACTTACTTTTTTTTCTTTAATCCAAATTGTTGTTGAAGACAAAGAATAATGTAATTTATTCCAAATAGTAATTACTTCTAGATTATCATTACTAGACCATCCACGAAGTTGTGCTATTTTGTTTTGTTTGAAATATTTTTCTGTTTTTTCAATGAGTCTAGTTTCTATACCTTGGTTTTTAAATTTTTCATGAACTTCAATGATATTAATATATCCTTCATTCAAATTTTCAAGAGGAGAAGGAAGAGGCTTAATGAAAGTTGATATAAACCCTACTATATTATTATCAATGATTGCTACTAAAGAATAGGAGTTAGTATCTATTACAATAAGATCACTATGCTTTTTACCGTATTCTTCTTTGATTAAATCTTTATGCATGTCAGTACATTCATGAAGATGAAAACCACTAAAAGATTGTTTTAAGGTTTTAAGAGGGTTAGCTTCTCTAAGATTGATTTTTAGTAATGGTTTCATTATACTAATAAGCAACGATACATAAGTTATTGCTACCATAAATGATAAGATATTAACGTCAATCTCACCATCAAAGAAATTAAAAGCACCTAGCACTCCGAAAACAGAAAGAATTGCTGTAGATCTAATATAGAAAAGTAATGTCTTATGAGTGTATGTTTTATTCACAATATTAACAATGAAATCAACGACAACGAAGAAGGGCATAAAAATAAATATAGTTAAAATAAATTTTTCTTCCATGATTACTTCATTTGCAAAGGCGTATGATATAATTGCCACAAAAATAATATTTAGTATTTTAAAGAGATCGAATAGTTTATATGATAAAATTCGATATCCATAATATGCTAGTATTGTTAATACGGTGATTGAGTAAAGAATAATGATTAAAACATCATAAGTATGATTTACAGTACAATCCCAACTATCAACAAACCCACAACCTGTAAGAAGAAGATGTGCGTAATCCACTACTAAGAAAAGTGTAAGGAGAATCCATAATTCTTTTGCTTTAATTTTCTTAGATATTAAGAAGTAGTCTGCTGCGAGTACAATAAGTAAAACTAAATAAATTGTAACAATATTATCTATCTTCATTGCATTTTGGAATGTATAAAAATACATGACAATGTTTCCAATGAAACCGAAAATCAAATACTTGATCTCCAATTTGTTTGGAATATGAAGTTTCTTATATTGAATTAGTGCAGCAAGGATACCAGCTAAAACAACAATCAATATTAAGTTAACTATTAAACTTGTAATGTGAACACTTTCTTCATATTTTTCTGTTTGATAAATTGATACTAATCCAAAAATAAATGGTGGATAGATGAAAAACATGTAAGTAAGAATAAAATAAAGCTTTTCAATCCTTTTCATAATTAATACCTCCAATATTTTATTATTGCAAAGATTATTAATGTATATTAATTATACCATATAATGACATCCACGGTTATTGTATTGTAAAACTAGTTTGATAATCAAATAAAAAAGAAACTAAGATTGAAATGTCTTTTTTTGGATGCGATTTTGGATTGAAAATCCATGTGTGAACGGTTCAATTCCGCCCGGAGCCACCATCTACATTTTATTTAAGCCTTCTTAAGGCTTTTTTATTTGCTACATTTCAATATGAAAACGTTTTAACTACAGTTATTATGCTTTAAGCGTGACAATTAAAATTTTAGTGATATAATTTCTTCTGATAGCGTGGTGATATTATGAATAAATTAGAAAAAAATATATATAAAATTACATGGCCAATATTGGTCGAAATGATGTTTTTTACATTATTAGGAACAGTTGATACATTAATGTTATCTAGGTATTCAAATACCGCTGTTGGTAGTGTTGGAGTTTCTAATCAAATATTGTTTCTATTTGGGATGATTGTAAATGTTATTGCTTTGGGAATCGTTGTTGTTGCTGCTCAGCACTTAGGAGCGAAGCAACTACAAAAAGCAAAAGATACAGTTGCTACTGGGATTGCAAGTAACTTTATTATTGGTGTAATTCTTAGTATTTTTGTAATTACACTAGGAAAACAGTTGCTAATACTAATAGGTACAGATGATATACTATTAAATGATGCGGTTACCTATATTAGAATTGTCGGGATCTCTCTATTATTTGTCGCTCTAAGGGTAGCGCTGAGTAACGGTTTTAGAAGTTTTGGTAAGCCAAAAGTTGTTATGATTATTATGATTATTGGAAACATAGTTAATATCATGGTTAATGCAGTGTTAATATATGGTTTATTTGGATTACCTCAATTAGGTGTAATGGGAGCAGCAATTGGTACGCTTAGTTCGAGAATTTTAATGACTATATTACTAATCGTTGCAGCATATAAAATATTGGATATTAAAGTGTTCAAAATCAGAATCAATATAAACCATCTAAAGAAAATATTATTTGTGGGTATCCCTGCCGCAACTGAAAACTTAATGTGGAATATTGCACAAGTGTTTATCATTACTATTGTCAATAATATTAGCGTAGAAGCATTGATTGCTCGAACGTATATTTATACAATACTATCGTTTATTTATATCTTTAGTTTTTCTTTTGCCAGCGGGAATGCAATCATTGTTGGTTATTATATTGGCGAAGAAAAACCTGAAAAAGCATACACCCAGACGTTAAAAGCGCTTAAAATAGCATTTGGGTTGGTTATTATTATTACTTTGTCCTTAAATATTTTTAGCAAACAAGTTATTGGGTTGTTTACGGATGATGACTTAATTACTAGCATGGCGAGAAGTGTTTTATATATTGCGATTTTCCTAGAATTAGGAAGATCAATGAACTTTGTGTTTATCCAAGCGTTACGTTCTGCAGGAGATACCGTATTTCCAGTAATTATGGCAATTATTTCAATGTTTGGAGTTAATGTACTATTTAGTTATATCTTTGCTATACATTTTGAAATGGGACTTATTGGAATCTTTCTAGCTGGGATGTTAGATGAGATTATCAGAGGACTAGCAATGGCGGTTAGATGGCACCAACGTAAATGGAGTAAAATAAAATTAATTGAAGTTACATAAATGATCTTTTGGAATTATGATATAACATTTAAAAATTATAGTATGCAAGTTACGATTTGGTTAAGTAAAAAAGAAGAGTAGACATAACGAGTTAGATAAAATTGTTTACAAGTATTTGATTAATTCTACTATGATTGTCTCTTTTTTGCTGCAGTTTTGGATTGAAAATCCATGTGTCGACGGTTAAATTCCGCCCAGAGCCACCATATACATCTAATTAAAGCCCTTTAAAGGGCTTTTTTATTTATTTGCTTTTCTAAAGCTATTTTGAACTTTGATTTATTATGATAACTAGTTTTTTAAATAAAATTATGATATGATTTTATTGGGTAAGGAAGAGTATTAAAAAAAATGGGAGGGTAAAATGAATATAGAAAAATATTTTGATATGGTAGATGTTGAAGAAATATACAAAACTATTTTAGATTTAGAGGGTCCAAAATTTCCTTTAGATAATTTTGATAAATTGGATAAAGCAGCATCATACATTATTGAAAAATTAGAATCATATAATATTAAAACTGAAGTTCAAGAATTTTATTTAGAAGGGTTTGAAAAACCTTTCAAAAATGTTTTAGGATACATTGGAGATCAGAGTAAGCCTGCAGTGCTACTCGGTTCTCACTATGATACAGTAAGATTTTCACCAGGAGCAAATGATAATTTGTCTGCTGTAGCGGTTTCTCTTGAAATGGCTAGAATATTAAGTAAAATTGATAACCCACCTACAGTAATAGTAGCTGTCTTTACATTGGAAGAAGGGCATCCTACAAAGAACAAAAGAGTAAAAGAAGTCTTACAAAAAGATGGATGGTTGGATCAAAAAGGGAGATTCACTTCATCGAAAATATATCATTTTAATAAGCTATTAAATAAAATGTTGATGAAGAAATGGAAGGAAGAAAAACTTCGAGCTTTTGAATCTTTAGAAATAGTACTTAAAGAGAATGAAAATATATTTGATGATGTTGAGAAGTCATATATAGAAACACTTATTCCGGTGTTTAAAGGATTTAAGAAACTTTCAGTAACAGATAAACTTAGTAGCTCTCTTGTTGGAAGTTCACTATATGTTGAAAAAGTATTGAAAGAAAAGATAGATATAAAATATATTATTAATTATGATTGCTTAGGTTGGATTAACAATAATGAAGGTACACAAAAGTTATTACCTATTTCAGAAGAGATGAGACCTTTCTTACAACTACACAAAACAACACTAGAATCAACTGTTGGTAATTACATAGGGATTATGGGTGAAAGAAACTCTAAGAACATTCTTGATACGTTTATGAATCATTGTTCTATGCCGGAGATTGATATACCACATTTGGGACTTTATCTCCCTATTGATTTTAAAACAATTCATGAAAGTATTGGTGATGTTCTACGTTCAGACCATGCACCATTCTGGGAAGCTGGTATTAAAGGACTATTCATATCAGATACTGCGAATTTTAGATCACCACATTATCACACTGGTGGGGATACATATGACCGTATTGATTATAATATGTTAGCTAAAATTACTACAGCATCGCTAAGAACAATTATTGATTTAGATTTGTAGGTGATGTCTACATTCGTCTCTTTTTTACATTTATTAGTTTGAAATATATATTATGAAAGAGTAAAATTTTATTGGAAAGGGAGGTTTTTTTATGAAATTGAAAAGAATATTCTTATATACTGGATTACTACTTTTATCTTTATCATTAATTGCTTGTAGTCCATCACCTGAAGTAACTTTAAATGGTGAAGCTAACATCACACTCGAGGCGGGTAATAGCTTTAATGATCCTGGAGTAACTGTTGAAAACTCTGATGAAGATTTTATTGTGACTGGAGTTGTAAATGAAGATAAGGTCGGGGCGTATACTCTTACTTATTATGTTCTAAGCGAAGATGGAAAAAAATCAAATGAAGTTTCGCGTTATGTGGAAGTAGTGGATACAACTGCTCCTACATTTAATTTAGAACTTGAAGTAATGGTTTTTGGTTCAACTTTTAATATTGAAAATATAGTGAGTTCTTTGGCTGATAATAATGACTCAAATAATGAATTGGAAATTACATCCAATTATTCGTCAGCTGTTAATACTAATATATCTGGTGAATACACTGTTACTGTAACAGTGACTGATACAAACGATAATTATGCATCTAAAGATATCAATATTGTATATATTGCAGATGAATATAATCCCTTTGATATTCTTAAATACAGTACTAGTTATTTTATAGAATACATAATTACAAGGGACGATTTAAGTGTAGAATTAAATGTAGAGGGTTATTATGAAATAGATGACAAAGGCGATGAAATAATTTATGATATAATAGCAGAGTATAATTTCAAAACGTATAAAACAAAGGATTTTGTTTATAAATACGATGCTCCAACAGACATATGGTATAGAAGTGCTAGTGATTACGATGATTTTAATAGCATTGAAATTTATGACATTAATAATTATAGTTACGATGAAAGTACAAAAGAATTTAAATTCAAGACGAATATTGATGCAGGGAATCTTTTAAATAATGTAATTTACATAGATGAAACCGGAAATATACATGAAATAGGAACTTATGCTGCTGGAGAGTATATAGTGACTTTAGAAAGTGAATATTCTAGATTTAATGAAGAGTTTAATCTTGAGCTTCCTACAGATTTTATTATTGTTGATTAACGGGGAAAAATA